>NZ_JBJNRJ010000018.1:0-77286 GCF_046233715.1 Trujillonella humicola
CCCCCCCCCCCCCCCCCCCCCCCCCCCCCCCCCCCCCGCCGGGGGAGCAGGGAGGTCAGTGGGCCTTGGCCAGCGTCCCCAGGTAGAGCTCGATGACCTTGGGGTCGTTCATCAGCGACCTGCCGGTGTCGGTGTAGGCGTTGCGGCCCTGGTCGAGCACGTAGCCCCGGTCGCAGATCTGCAGGCAGCGCCGGGCGTTCTGCTCGACCATGATGATCGAGACCCCCGTCGCGTTGATCCGCCGGCAGCGGATGAAGACCTCGTCCTGGTACGCCGGCGACAGACCCGCCGACGGCTCGTCGAGCAGCAGCACCGACGGCGACATCATCAGCGCCCGGCCCATGGCCACCATCTGCCGCTCGCCGCCCGACAGCGCCCCGGCCTTGCCCTTGCGCCGCTCGCCGAGCAGGGGGAACAGGTCGACGACGTAGTCGAAGCGCTCCGCGAATGTCTTCGGCCGCAGGTAGACGCCCATCTGCATGTTCTCCTCGATGGTGAGCGAGGGGAACACGTTGTTGTTCTGCGGCACGTAGCCGACCCCGAGCGACACCAGCCGGTGGGCCGGCGCGGACGTGATGTCCTCGCCGCGCAGCGTCACCGACCCCGAGCGCACCGGGATCAGGCCGAAGAGGGTCTTGAGCAGGGTGGACTTCCCGGCGCCGTTGGGGCCGATGATGCCGACGAGCTCGCCGTCCTGCAGGTAGAAGTCGGCGCCGCGCAGGATGTTGACCCCCGGCACGTAGCCGGCGACGAGGTCGTCGGCGCGCACGAGGGCGCCCTCGGCCAGCCGCAGGTGCTCCTCCCGCGTCGCGGCCTTCTCCGCGGGGGAGAGCTCGGCGGTACCGACGGCGGCCTCGTCGGCCCGGGTGACGTCCTCGCCGGACTCGTCGACGTCGAACAGCGGCTCGCTCATCGCTGGGTCCCCTCGCGGTCGGTCTGCTCCGAGCTCAGGACCTCACCGTCGATGCCCTCCTCGGTGGCGATGGCCGCCTGGGCCTCGGCGAGCACCCGGTCCTCCTCCTCGACGGTCAGCGGCGCGTCGTGGTGGGCGCCCAGGTAGGCGTCGACGACGGCCTGGTTCTGGCTGATCGACTCGGGCGGGCCCTCGGCGATGACCCGGCCGGCGGCCATGACCACCACCCAGTCGCTGATGTCGCGGACGACGTCCATGTCGTGCTCGACGAAGATCACGGTCATGCCCTGCTCGCGCAGGTCCTTCACGTGGCCGAGCAGGCTCTGGGTCAGGGCGGGGTTCACCCCGGCCATCGGCTCGTCGAGCATGACGACCTTCGGGTCGCTCATCAGCGCGCGGGCCATCTCGAGCAGCTTGCGCTGACCGCCGGACAGGGTGCCGGCGAAGTCGTCCTTCTTGGCGTCGAGCTTGAAGCGGGCGAGCAGGTCGAGGGCCTTCTCGGTGTTCGCCCGCTCCTGCGCCCGCCAGGCGCCGGGGACCAGGGAGCGGAAGAAGTTCTCCCCGCGCTGGTCCTGCGCGCCGAGCAGCATGTTCTGCAGGACCGAGAGCCGCGACAGGGCCTTGGTCAGCTGGAAGGTCCGGACGACGCCGAGCCGGGCCACCTGGTGCGGCGACAGCTTGCCCAGCGGGCGGCCGTCGAACGACCACGTGCCGGAGTTGGGCTGGTCGAAGCCGGTGAGCAGGTTGAACAGCGTCGTCTTCCCGGCACCGTTGGGCCCGATCAGCCCGGTGATCCCGCCCCGCTGGATCTCGAGGTGGTCCACCGACACGGCGGTGAGGCCGCCGAACGTGCGGGTCACGCCGTCGACGACGACCGCCGCGTCCGGCTTGGCGACGCCGACCTCCCAGGGCACGTCCCGCAGGGCGGCCTGGGCGAGCCGGGCCGGAGCGGCGCCGGTCGCGGACGACTGCGACGCCGCGGTGGCTCCGTGCGGCTGGTCAGCGGGCATCGAGCATCACCTCTCGTCGGTCACCCAGGATGCCCTGGGGCCGGAAGATCATGAGGAGCATCAGGCCCACTCCGATGATGATGAACCGGATGTAGGCGATGTCGGTGGTCGACAGCAGGTCGTTCCACTGGAACAGGCCGAAGAACGAGCTGCCCTCCGACACCAGGGCGGCCAGCGCGCTGTCGGAGAACGCGATGATGAACCACAGCAGCATCGCGCCGATGACCGGTCCGATGACGGTGGCCGCGCCGCCGAGGATCAGCGCGCCGTAGGCCAGGAACGTGTTGGCGTTCTGGTACTGGTCGGGGTTCTGCGACCCGGTGCCGACGGCGTAGATCATGCCGCCGAGCGCCCCGAAGAGGCCGCCGAGGACCAGCGACTGCATCTTGAACGCGTAGACGTTCTTGCCCAGCGCCCGCGCGGCGTCCTCGTCCTCGCGGACGGCGCGCAGCACGCGGCCCCACGGGCTGCGCATCAGCGCCCAGACCAGCAGGCAGGCGAGCAGCACGATGGACCAGCCGATGGTGATCACCCACAGCTCGCTGCCGCGCCAGCGGGTGCCGAGGATGTCGAAGCGGCCGCTGACCGACCACGGGCAGAGGGCGAAGAAGCTGCTGTTGAAGTTGAACAGGCCCGAGGTGCTGCCGGTGATCTCCGAGGAACCCACCGACCGGAACAGCAGTCGCAACGCCTCTGCCGACGCGATGGTGA
Source organism: Trujillonella humicola (assembly GCF_046233715.1). Taxonomy (NCBI): domain Bacteria; kingdom Bacillati; phylum Actinomycetota; class Actinomycetes; order Geodermatophilales; family Geodermatophilaceae; genus Trujillonella; species Trujillonella humicola. The sequence goes on from NZ_JBJNRJ010000018.1 coordinate 2,635, forward strand.
CGATCGCCAGGTAGTCGGCGCGCAGGCGCAGCGTGGGCAGGCCCAGCAGCAGCGCCAGGATGACCGCGGCGCCGAGGCCGACGACCACGCCGACCCAGAACGGCAGCCCCCACTGGGCGACGGAGATGGCGATGCCGTAGCCACCGACCATCGCGAAGGCGATCTGCCCGAAGTTGAGCAGGCCCGTGTACCCGAAGTGCAGGTTCAGCCCGATGGCCAGGAGCGCGAAGAACACGGCCTGGTAGGCGAACATCGCACGGATGCCCAGGACCAGGGCGTCGAGGAACTCACCCATGGCGGTCAGCCGATCCGGGCGCGGCTGCCCAGGATGCCCTGGGGCCGGACGACGAGGATGAGGATCAAGAGCAGCAGCCCTCCGACGTACTTCATGTCGTCGCGGATGACGAGCGTGGACATCTGCACGAAGACGCCGACGATGATGCTGCCGACGAGGGCGCCGTAGGCCGTTCCCAGACCGCCGAGCGTGACGCCGGCGAACATGAGCAGCAGGAGCCGGAAGCCCATGTCCCACTGGACCTGGTCGGACAGGCCGAGCAGCACGCCGCCGAGGGCGGCCAGCGCACCGCCCATGACCCAGACGACCAGGATGACCCGGTTGACGTCGATGCCCGACGAGGCCGCCAGGTCCCGGTTGTCGGCGACCGCGCGCATGGCCTTGCCGATCCGGCTGCGCTGCAGCATCACCGCGACGCCCACGAGCACGATCAGCGAGATGATGATCGAGAACAGGTCGCGGTCGGTGAGCGCGAAGGCGCCGTAGTCGCGGGCTCGCTGCGACTGGTAGTCGATGTAGGGGTTGGAGCGCCCGCCGTAGACGGTCTGGATGAGGTAGCGCGCCGCCAGCGACAGGCCGATCGAGACGACCAGCGCCGCGATCAGCCCGGTTCCGCGCCGGCGCAGGGGCCGCCAGAGCCCGAGCTCGTTGAGGGCGCCCACCAGGCCGCCGATGATCACGGCGATGACTGCCGAGGCGATGAGCGGGATGCCGCCGTCGACGTTGAGGTAGAAGGCGACGATCGCGCCGATGGTGACCAGCTCGCCGTGCGCGAAGTTCGTCAGGCCCGTCGTCCCGAAGATCAGCGACAGGCCGACCGCGCTGATGGCGATGAGCAGCCCGAAGCGCAGTCCGTCGACGAAGAGCTGGACGGCGAGGATGCGCCCGCTGCCGCCCCCGCGCTCGCCGTCGGAGAGCGCGAAGTTGACCGGCAGCCGGCGGCCCTCCTCGACCGAGACCTGCACGGAGTCCCCGGCCGATCCGAGGGACACCCCCTCGGGCAGGGCGTCGGCGTCGAGCGAGACGACGTAGTCGCCGGGACCGGGCAGGTCCACGGCGAAGCGGCCCCGGTCGTCGGTCTCGACCGTGTCGACCTCGTCCCCGCCGGCGGTCTCGACGGTGACCTCGACCCCCGCGATCGGGCCGGTCGCGCCGGTGGTCAGCGTGCCGCGGACCTGCTCACCCTCGGCGGAGGCGATACCCGGCGTCAGCGCCGTGATCGCCAGCCCGAAGAAGGTGACCAGCAGCAGCCGCAAGAGGACGTGCCGCCGGTGCGACGGTCGGTGGCCGGTCGTGCCGGCCTGCCCCGCGGTAGGGGACGGCGTCCGACGGGGGTCTTCCCGGCGGACGCGATCTGGCGCGTGCGTCACGCGTGCTCCCTGCGTGTGAGTGGAGCACGGAAGGTAACCCACACATGGTGCACAACAGTTCCGTCCCCGGTCACCTGTGACCGTTCCGCGACCAGCACTCCTGCCACGGCAGTCACGCCGACGGCGTGCCGAGGTGCTCCCCGCGGTCGCCGGTGCCACTCTGCGCCCACCGTCCAGGGGAGGCATCCGGTGCCCGGTTCCGGTTCTCTGTCGCGCGTCCCGACGCGCCCCGCGCGTCCCGACGACCTGCCCGCCGTGCTCGACCTGGTCCAGCGGCACCGGGCGGAGTCGCACGCGGAGGAGGTCCTCTCGGGGCGGCCGCCGGGCGCGTCCGCGGCGGCGGGTCTGCGCCGGTTGCTGGCCGATCCCGGGTTCAGCGTCGTCCTCGCCGTCCTCCCCGGGCCGGCCCCGACCGGGGGCGGACCCGCCGGGGAGCAGGTCGCGGGCCTGGTCGTCCTCGGCCTGGACCCGCTGTCGGTCGTGCTGGGCCGGCCCCAGGTGACGGTGGACGGCCTCGTGGTGCACGCCGACCACCGACGCCGCGGTGTCGGGGCGGCCCTGCTGGGTGCGGCCGCCGCGCACGCCGAGCGCTGCGGCGCAGCGCACGTGGTCGCCGCGGCCGGGCAGGGTGCGGAGCGGCAGCGGTTCTTCGCGCGGCTGGGGTTCGCCCCGCTGCACACGCGGCGGATCGTGTCCCGCGGCACCCTGGTCCGGGCGCTGGGCGCCCGGCAGCGGGGGGACCTGCTCGGATTCGTGGCTCGGCGGGCACCCGCGCGCCGGCGCCTGCCGCTGCGGGCCGCACCGGTGCCCGGTGGAGCACGGGTCCGCGGCGCCTGACCGGTCTCAGGCGCCGGCGGCCAGGCAGGTCAGCCGCGCGGTCGCGGTGACCCGGCCGGCGTCGTCGGTGACCTCGACGAGGAATGTCGAGAGGGTGCGACCCCGCTTCACCGGGGTGGCGACGGCGGTGACGCTGCCCGAGGTGGCCGCGCGCAGGTAGCTGGCGTTGAGCTCGACGCCGACGACGCGCCGGCCCGGGCCGGCGTTGACGGCGGCGGCGACCGAGCCGACGGTCTCGACCAGCGCGCAGGTGGCGCCGCCGTGCAGCAGGCCGTAGGGCTGCTCGTTGCCCGCCACCGGCATCGTCGCCGCGACGCGTTCGGGGGAGAAGTCGGTGATCCGGATGCCGAGCTTCTCGTCGAGCGGGCTGCCCGGCAGCGTCCCCATCCAGTCCGGCGGTGCGGTGGTCGTCACTCACGGCACGCTAGCCACGGGACCGCGGCGCACCGCTCGCGGGCCCGGGGCTGTCGGTGGGCGCACCTAGGATCGCGGGCGATGTCCGCACCGGTCACCACCTCCGCGCCCGCCGCCCCCTCGACGTCGAGCGGGCCGCGCCCGCGTCTGCTGCTGCTCGACGGGCACTCGCTGGCCTACCGGGCCTTCTTCGCCCTGCCGGTCGAGAACTTCTCCACGACCACCGGCCAGCCGACCAACGCCGTCTACGGCTTCACGTCGATGCTGATCAACGTGCTGCGCGACGAGGCGCCCACGCACCTCGCCGTCGCGTTCGACGTCGGCCGCACGACCTTCCGCAGCGAGATCTACGCGGAGTACAAGGCGAACCGGTCGGAGAGCCCGACCGACTTCCGCGGGCAGGTGAGCCTGATCCAGGAGGTGCTCGCCGCGCTCCACGTGCCGGTGATCACCGCCGAGGGCTTCGAGGCCGACGACGTCATCGCCACGCTCACCGTGCAGGCCGTCGACGCCGGCATGGACGTGCTGATCTGCACCGGTGACCGCGACGCGCTGCAGCTGGTGAACGAGCACGTCACCGTCCTCTACCCGCGCAAGGGCGTGTCCGACCTGACCCGGTTCACGCCCGAGGAGGTCGAGGCCAAGTACGGCCTGACCCCGGCCCAGTACCCGGATTTCGCGGCGCTGCGCGGCGACCCGAGCGACAACCTGCCCAGCATCCCGAGCGTGGGGGAGAAGACCGCGGCCAAGTGGGTCCGGGAGTACGGCTCGCTGGACCAGCTGGTCGACCGGGTCGACACGGTGAAGGGCAAGGTGGGCGAGAAGCTGCGCGAGCACCTGTCGTCGGTGCTGCAGAACCGGCGGCTCACCGAGCTCGACCGCGCGGTGCCCCTGGAGCTCGGCCCGGTCGACCTCGCGGTCCGGCCGTGGGACCGCAACGAGGTGCACACGCTGTTCGACAACCTGCAGTTCCGGGTGCTGCGGGACCGCCTGTTCGCGACCCTGTCGAGCGCGGAGCCGGAGGTCGAGGGCGGCTTCGAGGTGACCGCCGACGACCTCGCGCCGGGCGGGCTCGGGGCGTGGCTGGACGCGCACGCGCGCGGGCGCACCGGGCTGGTCTTCCGTGGCACGTGGGGCCGGGGCACCGGTGAGCTGACGGGGCTGGCGCTGGCCGCCGGCGACGACCACGCGACCTTCGTCGACCTCGGCGCGGACCTCGACGCCGGCGACGAGCAGGCGCTGGCCGCCTGGCTGGCCGACGCAGACCGCCCGAAGGTCGCCCACGACGTCAAGGGCCCGCTGCTGGCGGTCTGGGCGCGCGGCTGGGAGCTGCGCGGGCTGGTCAGCGACACCGCACTGGCGGCGTACCTGGCCACCCCGGGGCAGCGGTCGTTCGACCTGGCCGACCTCGCGGTGCGCTACCTGCGCCGCGAGCTGAGGGACGCCGCCGCCCAGGAGGGCCAGCTGACGCTGGAGGGGATGGGGCCCAGCGAGGCCGATCTCGCGGCCGAGGCGGCGCACGCCGACGTCCTCAAGTCGGTGGCGGTCAACGACCTGTCCGACGCGCTGGAGTCCGTGCTCGGCCAGCGCGGTGGCGACTCGCTGCTCGGTGGGATCGAGCTACCCCTGACCCGGGTCCTCGCCGCGATGGAGTACCGCGGCATCGCCGCCGACCTGGACTTCCTGCACGAGTTGCAGCGAGAGTTCGCCGACGGCGTCGCGGCCGCGGCTGCCGAGTGCTACGCGGTCATCGGCCACGAGGTGAACCTCGGGTCGCCCAAGCAGCTGCAGACCGTGCTGTTCGACGAACTCGCGCTGCCCAAGACGAAGAAGATCAAGTCCGGCTACACGACCGACGCCGAGGCGCTCACCTCCCTGCTCGCGCAGACGGGGCACCCCTTCCTCGAGCACCTACTGCGCCACCGGGACGTGACGCGGCTGCGCACGGTGATCGACGGGCTCATCCCGATGGTCGACGACGGCGGCCGCATCCACACGACGTTCCAGCAGACGATCGCCGCCACCGGCCGGCTGTCCTCGACCGACCCGAACCTGCAGAACATCCCGATCCGCACGGCCGAGGGCCGCCGCATCCGGCAGGCGTTCGTGGTCGGGAGCGGCTTCGAGTCGCTGATGACCGCCGACTACAGCCAGATCGAGATGCGAATCATGGCGCACCTGTCCGGCGACGCGGGGCTCATCGAGGCCTTCACCTCGGGGGAGGACCTGCACTCCTTCGTGGCGTCGAAGGCCTTCGACATCCCGATCGAGCAGGTCGACCCGGAGATGCGCCGGCGGATCAAGGCGATGAGCTACGGCCTGGCCTACGGGTTGTCGGCCTACGGGCTGGCCCAGCAGCTGCGGATCACCCCCGAGGAGGCGCGCGGCCAGATGCACGCCTACTTCGAGCGCTTCGGCGGCATCCGCGACTACCTCGACTCCGTCGTCGACGAGGCCCGGCAGACCGGCTACACGGTCACCACGCTGGGCCGCCGCCGGTACCTGCCCGACCTCACCAGCGACAACCGGCAGCGGCGCGAGATGGCCGAGCGGATGGCGCTGAACGCGCCCATCCAGGGATCGGCCGCCGACGTCATCAAGGTCGCGATGCTCCGCGTGGAGGAGGCCATCGCCGCGGAGGGGCTGCGGTCGCGGATGCTGCTGCAGGTCCACGACGAACTGGTGCTGGAGGTGGCACCGGGGGAGCGCGCGGCGCTGGAGGCCCTGGTCCGCCGCGAGATGGCGGGTGCCGCCGAGCTGTCGGTTCCGCTGGAGGTCTCGGTCGGCTTCGGCTCGAGCTGGGACGCGGCGGCGCACTGAGTGATCCGTCGGCCTCCGGCCGACACCGCCGCCAGGTGCCGTCCCCCGTTGCGTGGAGCCGTTGCCCATGTCCGGACCGGGGGACCCTGCGGGCCCCCGCGACCGGTCCACTCCGGCGTGCTGCCGTTCCCGACCGGACCGGCCCCGATCGCGGACCGGCCGGAGCCACGGGACTCCCTCACCCTCGACGTGAGGTGGAGGGTCAGGGTCGGTGCGCGACCAGGATCAGCGTGCCCGGCACGAGCGCGCCGCGGGCGGGGGACCACTGCCCCCACTCCTGCGTCCGGCCGGGGGTCCACTCCGGCTCCACGAGGTCCTCGAGCACCAGTCCCGCACCGACCACCGCCCGCACCCAGTCACCGACCGTGCGGTGGTGCTCGACGTAGGTGGCGCGGCCGTCGTCGTCGGTCTCCACGTACGGGGTCCGGTCGAAGTAGGACGACGTCACGGTCAGGTCGGCCGGATCGGGGGAGTCGGGCAGCGGCCAGCGCATCGGGTGGTTCACCGACGCGACGACCCGGCCACCGGGGCGCAGCACCCGGGCCACCTCGCGCAGGGCGCCCTCGACGTCGGCCACGAACGGGAGACCGCCGAAGGCCGAGCAGACGACGTCGACCGACGCACCGGCCAGCGGCAGCGCCCCGACGTCGGCCTGCAGCAGCGGGACGTCCACCCCCGTCTCCCGGTTCAGCCCGGCCGCCCGAGCCAGCATCCCGGCGGACAGGTCCAGCGCGACGACGTCGGCGCCGGCCCGCCGGAGCCAGCGGGCGCAGGGCGCGGATCCGCAGCCCACCTCGAGCACCCGGCGTCCGGCGACGTCCCCGAGCAGCCGGGCGTCGGCCTCGCGCAGCCCCTCGGGGCACCACAGGAAGTCGACGTCTCCGAGGTCGGCGCCGTGCTCGGCGAGGTAGGCCGGGGCGGCCGCGTCCCACCAGCGGCGGTTGGCGCGGACCGACTCGTCGTCACCGGCGCGGCGGCGCGCGACACCGCCGGCGGCGGGGTAGCCGTCGGGGCCCAGGGGCAGGGAGCTCATCACCCCGGAGCGTGACACGCCGGGGCTGCCCTCCCCGTGCGGACCCAGGTGGACCCCGGTGCCCGGGGCTCCGTACCATGGGGAATGCGCCAGAGGTCTGTCAACGCTGTCCCTCACCGGGGGTTCCTGCCCTTCTCGAGTTCCAGCGCGCGCCGGCTCTCCCCGCTCCCCGCGGTCACCCGGCCGCGGGACGTCCTGTCCCTACGCATCCCCCGTCCGGAGCACTCGACCACATGACCTCCACCCAGGTCCGTCCGAACAGCACCCCGCAGGTCGCGGTGAACGACATCGGCACCGCCGAGGACTTCCTCGCCGCGATCGACCAGACGATCAAGTACTTCAACGATGGCGACATCGTCGAGGGCGTCATCGTCAAGGTCGACCGGGACGAGGTGCTGCTGGACATCGGCTACAAGACCGAGGGCGTCATCCCCTCGCGCGAGCTGTCCATCAAGCACGACGTCGACCCGAACGAGGTCGTCAGCGTCGGTGACGAGGTGGAAGCCCTCGTCCTCCAGAAGGAGGACAAGGAAGGCCGCCTGATCCTGTCCAAGAAGCGCGCCCAGTACGAGCGCGCCTGGGGCACGATCGAGGCGAAGAAGGAAGCCGACGAGGTCGTCACCGGCACCGTCATCGAGGTCGTCAAGGGCGGTCTCATCCTCGACATCGGCCTGCGCGGGTTCCTCCCCGCCTCGCTGGTCGAGATGCGCCGCGTCCGCGACCTGCAGCCCTACGTGGGCCGCGAGCTCGAGGCCAAGATCATCGAGCTCGACAAGAACCGCAACAACGTCGTCCTCTCCCGTCGCCAGTGGCTGGAGCAGACCCAGTCCGAGGTCCGCAGCGAGTTCCTCAACAAGCTCGCCAAGGGCCAGGTCCGGACCGGCGTCGTCTCCTCGATCGTCAACTTCGGTGCCTTCGTGGACCTGGGTGGCGTCGACGGCCTGGTGCACGTGTCCGAGCTGTCCTGGAAGCACATCGACCACCCGTCCGAGGTCGTCGAGGTGGGCCAGGAGGTCACCGTCGAGGTCCTCGACGTCGACCTGGACCGCGAGCGCGTCTCCCTGTCGCTGAAGGCGACGCAGGAGGACCCGTGGCGGCAGTTCGCCCGGACGCACCAGATCGGCCAGGTCGTGCCCGGCAAGGTCACCAAGCTGGTTCCCTTCGGCGCCTTCGTCCGCGTCGACGAGGGCATCGAGGGCCTGGTGCACATCTCCGAGCTGGCCGAGCGCCACGTGGAGATCCCCGAGCAGGTCGTGCAGGTCGGCGACGAGATCCTGGTCAAGGTCATCGACATCGACCTCGACCGCCGGCGGATCTCGCTGTCGCTCAAGCAGGCCAACGAGGGCGTCGTCGGCGAGGAGGACCAGTTCGACCCGGCCGCCTACGGCATGGCCGCGTCCTACGACGCCGAGGGCAACTACATCTACCCGGAGGGCTTCGACCCGGAGACGGGCGAGTGGCTCGAGGGCTTCGACGAGGCCCGCGAGACCTGGGAGCGGCAGTACGCCGAGGCCCAGGCCCGGTTCGAGGCGCACCGCAAGCAGATCGCCGCGGCCAAGGAGGCCGACGCCGAGGCCGCCGCGGGCGGGAACTACTCCTCCGGCGCGGACGAGGGCCCGTCCGACACCTCGGGCGGCACCCTGGCCAGCGACGAGGCGCTCGCCGCGCTGCGGGCCAAGCTCGCCGGCGGGGAGTGAGCTCCTACGTGCTGAGGTGAGCTGACGCGCTCGACCACGGAGGCCCAGGACCGACCGGTCCTGGGCCTCCGTGCTGTCCGGGGCCCGGCGGCGATCCGGTCGTGCGTGCCGGCGCGGGGGAGTGCGGACGGCGGGGGCGGGCGGGTGCGCGCTCCCGCCCCCACCGCGTCAGAGGCTGAGGATGATGGCGAAGGCGGTGCGCGGGCGGCCGCCGGAACCGGCGAGGAACGCCCAGGTGTGCCGCCCTGCCGGCGCGCTGGTGGTCAGCCAGCGGAGGAAGGCGTTGCGCGGCCGGACGTCGGCCGCCTCGCGCTGCGCGAGCCGCTCGCGGACTCCGGGCAGGTCGCTCGCCCGCACGCCGGAGGGCCGGTCGAGCCGGTGCCGGCCGCGGGAGCCGGCGGGGGAGGACGGGGTGGTGGCCTGCAGGGGACGGGACATCGCGGTTCTGCCTTCCTCGGTGGCGTGGGGTGATCGCCGGGGCGGACGTTATGCAGCGTGACCCGTGTGACTGGTGCGACGCGCCGGGCGGGACGGGCGCGTGTTACCTGTCCGTGATCGTTCCCGGCGTGCTGGCTACTGTCCGTACGTGCTGCGCATCGGGTTGACGGGTGGGATCGGGTCGGGGAAGAGCACCGTGTCGCGGCTGCTCGCCGAGCGCGGAGCGGTGGTGGTGGACGCCGACGCCATCGCCCGCGAGGTCGTCGAGCCCGGCACGCCCGGTCTCGCGGCGGTCGTGGCCGCCTTCGGCGAGGGAGTCCTCGCCCCTGACGGTGCGCTGGACCGGCCGGCGCTGGGCGCGATCGTGTTCGCCGATCCGGGCGCCCGAGAGCGGCTGAACGCGATCGTGCACCCGCTGGTGCGCGAGCGGGCCGCCGAGCTGGCGTCCGCGGTCCCCGCCGACGGGGTCGTGGTGCACGACATCCCGCTGCTCGTCGAGTCGGGGCAGGGCCGGGCCGGTGCCCACGACCTCGTGCTGGTCGTCGAGACCGATCTGCACACGCGCCTGGAGCGGCTCGTGCAGCGGGGGATGACCGAGGCCGACGCGCGGGCGCGCATCTCCGTGCAGGCGACCGACGAGCAGCGGCGGGCGGTCGCCGACGTCGTCCTCGACAACAGCGGGACGCCCGGCGAGCTCGCCGCCCAGGTGGACCGGTTCTGGACCGAGCACGTGGCGCCCCGGCTGGGGTGACCCGCCGCGGGCCGGGGCGAGGGCCCCGGGACGACGAGGGGCCCCGACCTGCTGGTCGGGGCCCCTCGTGCCGGTGGGCGATACTGGGTTCGAACCAGTGACCTCTTCCGTGTCAGGGAAGCGCGCTACCACTGCGCCAATCGCCCGGGGTCCGGTCTGCCGACCGGCCCGCTCCACCGCTCTCGCGAGCGAGACGAGGTGGAGACGGGATTTGAACCCGTGTAGACGGCTTTGCAGGCCGTTGCCTCGCCTCTCGGCCACTCCACCGCACACACGGGCGCCGGTCTCGCGACCAGCGCCCGAGGTTCCGAGCGGACGACGGGATTCGAACCCGCGACCCTCACCTTGGCAAGGTGATGCTCTACCAACTGAGCCACGTCCGCGTTACAGAGAGAACACTACACGGCCGGGCGGACCGGTTTCACGGGGGGTCCCGTGCCGGTTGCGCGGTCAGTGGCCCCCGGGGTCCGTGCCGCCGGACAGCAGCGCCGCGAGCTCGTCGTCGACCTGCAGCACCGACGCCTCCGCGCCGACGGGCACCAGTTCCTCGGTCCGCCGCAGGAAGGTCGCGACCACCGCGCGCGACACCTCGAAGAGGGCCTCGCCGGACGGTGCCCGCAGGTGCAGGAAGAGGACGTCGCCGGTGGCGCGCACCGGCCAGAGCCGGACGTCGCCGTCGCCGGCGGGTCGGTCCAGCCCCGTCCGCAGCAGATCGCGGGCCACCAGCCAGGAGACGCCGTCGTCGGCGTCCGCGTCGCCGAACGAGATCCGCACGGCGAAGGGGTCGGCCACCTCGTAGCCGAGCGTCGCGGGCACCTCGGTCCAGGAGTGCGGGCCGACGAGGTGCAGCGTCGTGCGGGAGGAGTGTCCGGGGGTGGAGCGGCGCGCCATGACGGTGCAACGACCGAGGGGCGGCCGGGGTCACGCAGCCGAACACCCGGGCGTGTCGCGATCACGCGCCGGGGTCGGGGCGCAGGGCGAACCGACTCGGTGCCGGAGAACGAAGGACCCGTGTGACGATGGGAACCGTGAGCCGTCCCGCGCGTCGACTCGGGGACGATCCCGGGGACGCCGACCTCGTCGCCCGGCTGCGCGCGGGTGACCGGTCGGCGGTCGACGACCTCTACGAGCGCTTCCGCCGCCCGGCCTACGCGCTGGCCCGCCGCGTCCTCGCCGACGACGTGCTGGCCGAGGACGTGCTGCAGGACGCCTTCCTCGCCGTGTGGCGCGACCCCGGCGCCTTCGACGGCGCGCGCGGGAGCTTCTCCTCGTGGTTCCTGGCGATGGTCCACCACAAGGCCGTCGACGCCGTCCGGCGGGAGGAGTCGCAGCGCCGCCGCCAGGCGCGCGCCGAGGACGAGGTCGCGCTGGCCGAACCCACCGCGACCGCCGACGTCGAGGACGACGTCTGGGGACGGGTCGTCGCCGACCGCGTCCGCAGCGCACTGGGCAACCTGCCGGAGGCCCAGCGCGAGGCGCTGACGCTGGCGTACTACGGCGGCTACACCCAGCGGGAAGTGGCGGCCCTCACCGACGCGCCGCTGGGCACGGTGAAGACGCGCATGCTGGCCGGGATGCGACGGCTGCGGACCGAGCTCGGCGGGACCGCGGGCGCGGCGCTCGGCGGTGCCCTGGGGACGACCCGATGAGCGAGCGGCGGGTGTCGCGGCCGGACCCCGGCGGGCACGGGACCTTCGACGAGTTCGCGGTCGGCTGGGCGCTGCACGCGCTCGAGCCGGAGGACGAGATCGTCTTCTCGGCCCACCTGCCCGGCTGCGCCCGCTGCGCGCAGACGGTCGCCGAGACCACCGAGGTGATGGGCGCCCTCGCCCAGGACATCCCCCGGGCCGAGCCGGGCCCCGGTCTGCGCGACCGGCTGCGCGCGGCCGTGGAGGAGACGCCGCAGGTGCCGTCGCCTGCCGTGCCGCCACGCCCCGAGCAGGCCGCCGAGCCGCCCGCCGGCGAGAGCACGGAGCCTCCCGCAGCCCCCGCCGCGCCGCGGTCCGCCCCGGCAGGCGACCCGGGGCCGGCCGCCGGGGCGGCCCGGGCCACCGGCTTCCCGGCCTACCGACCGCGGGACGCCGAGCCGTCTCCGGCCGACCCGCCGCCGCCCTGGCGCCGGGTGCTCCCCAACGCGCTCGTGGCCGCCGCCGTGGCCGCGATCCTCGGGTTGGGCAGCTGGAACGTCGTCCTCAGCGACGCTCGGGACGACGCCGTGGCGCGGGCCACCGAGCAGGCCGAGGTGGTGCAGTCCCTCCTGGAGCCGGGGACGGCGACCATCGCCCCGCTCTCCGGGGACGACGGGCAGGTGGCCACCGTGGTGGCCCGCGACGCGCAGGTGCAGGTGGTCACCCAGGGGCTGGCGCTCAACGACCGGGAGTCGCAGGTCTACGTCGTGTGGGGCATGAGCGGAGGGGCACCCGCGCCGCTGGGTACCTTCGACGTGACTCGTTCACGAACCGACGTGCAGACCGTACGCTCCACCACGACCGGGCTGGACGACTTCGAGGGCTACGCCATCAGCCTCGAGCCGGGCCGTGCGGCGCCGTCGGAACCGACGGTGGTGGTGGCGAGCGGGTAGGTGACGAGCTGAGCGAGCAGGAGACGGTGGCCGCCCCCGGGCGCGCCCCGCTGCCCGGGCCCCGGCGCGGCGAGCCGGCCGGTGGCGGGCCGCCCTCGGCCGACGAGAAGCGGCGGGCGCACTTCGCCGAGGACGGCGTCCGGTCGCTGCGCGAACGCGTCGCCGAGACCGCCTGGCGCCGCCGGATCGCCGCCCGGCGCAGCACCGACCACGCCTACCGCGTCGGCGTCGGCATCGTCGGCGGGCTGATCGTCGCGGTCGGGCTGGTGACCATCCCGCTGCCCGGTCCCGGCTGGCTGACCGTCATCGCGGGGCTCTTCGTGCTCGCCAGCGAGTTCTTCTGGGCCGAGCGCCTGCTGGACTTCACCCGGCGCAACGTGAAGGCCTGGACGGACTGGCTGGGCCGCCGGCCGATCTGGGTCCGCGGCCTCGTGGGGCTGGCCACCGCGGCGTTCGTGTACGGCGTCCTCGTGGTGACCCTGCACCTCACCGGCGTCCCCTCGTGGGTGCCGGGGTGGGTTCCGCTCTGGCGGTAGGCGTCTGGCACAATCGACGGCGCACCGGGCGATTGGCGCAGTGGTAGCGCGCTTCGTTCACACCGAAGAGGTCACTGGTTCGAACCCAGTATCGCCCACCCGCACGAGGGTCCCAGGTCGGCAGACCTGGGGCCCTCGGCGTTCCGGGGGGCGCGGTCAGCGCGCGGCCGGGCCGTAGGTCAGGTGCGCGACCCCGTTGGACAGCGCGTCGGCGCCCAGCAGCGACAGCGGGGTCTTCGCCGTCCCCTCCGGGAACAGGCGGATCCCCTCGCCCACGGCCACCGGGTAGACGAACAGGTGCAGCTCGTCGACGAGTCCGTCGGCGACCAGGGCACGGACCAGCGTGGCGCTGCCGCTGACGTACAGGTCGCCCTGGGCCCTGAGCTCCCGGATGCGGTCGGCGTCGTAGCCGCCGAGCACCGAGGAGTTGCGCCAGACGGACTCCGCGTCGGTCAGCGTCGAGGAGACGACGTGCTTGGGGGTGTCGTTGAAGAACGGTGCGCCGGGGTCGTCCTCGACGGTGCGGGTGGACCACGCCGGGGCGAACATCGTGAACGTCGTGCGGCCCAGCAGGATGCCCTTCGCGGGGGCCGTCAGCGAGCCGATCGACGCGGCCAGGTCGTCGGGGAACCCGTAGTCCATCGTCCACATCGGGGCGTCGACGACGCCGTCGACCGTCGTGAACTCGTGCACCCTGATCGCGCCCATGTCTCCTCCTGAGTGGCTCGCAGCGGCCCGGCGGCCGCCGGGGGAAGTCTGTCGGAGCAGGGACGGCGGACGGCGCGACTACTCATCGGTGGTGGCCCGGCCGCGGTCCGGGACCGCCCGGCTAGCGTGGGCGGACGTGCCCGTGCTCACCCGCCCCGTTGCCGCCCGGCCGTACCCGGACGGGTCCGAGCGCGAGGGTGCCCACGCCCCCCACTACCTGGTGGTCGAGGCGGTGTCCCAGGTGTGGGAGCAGGTGCTGCTGGACCTGGACGACGGGGTCCTGGCGCCGCGCGACATCGCGGTGGTCCGGGCGGCCTTCGACTACCGGCACGAGGTGTTCGTGGCGCCGGCGGACTTCGAGGTGGACGTCGTCCGGATCGGGCGCACCTCGGTGGAGCTGGCCGTCCGCGTGCGCCAGGGCGGCCGGCCCGTCGTCGACGCGCAGGTCGTCGTGGCCCACGTGGACCCCGCCCGCACCGCCGCCGTCCCGCTCAGCGACCGCCAGCGCGCCGCGCTGGCGACGATCGCCGTCCCGGCGCCGGCCCCGGCCGGCTGACCGCCGGCCCTGCGCGGGGCGCCGATCGCGCGGACCATGGGGGAGTGCCCCAGCCCGATCGCGCCGCCCGGTTGACCGCGGCGCTGGACCGGGACGGCGCCACGTGCATCTGGTGCGGCCGGGTCCTCGGCGGGCTGGTGCCCCCGACCACCGAGCACGTCGTGCCCCGGGTCAAGGGCGGCCCCTCCTGGCCGGAGAACGAGGTCGCGGCCTGCCGCCGGTGCAACGCGGCCCGCGGTCACGTGGCGCCGGTGGAGTGGCTGGAGGAGTGCCGCCGGCGGGGCTGGGCACCCGACGCGGCGCGGCTGGAGCGGTCGCTCACCGCGCTGGCCGCGGCGATCGCCGAGCGGGGCGGCCAGCGGCGCGCCCGGCCCTACCTCGACGCCCAGCTGCGCCGGCTGCGGCGCCGGGCCCCGCGCGCGGCCGGTGCGTAGCGTGCCGACCGTGGAGACGGTGGTCGGCACGGTCGAGCAGGTGGCCGTGTACCCGGTGAAGTCCCTCGGCGGCCGCACGGTGCGCGCGGCGGACGTCGACGCCGCCGGGCTGCGCGGCGACCGGGCGTACGCGGTGGTCGACGCGACGACCGGTGAGCGGCTGACCGTGCGGACGACGCCGCGGATGCGCGAGGTCGTCGCCACCGGGGACGCCGCGGCCGACACCGGGACGCTCACCGCGGTGCTGGGCCGACCCGTGCGGCTGGCCGCCTCCGCGGCCGGCCCGCAGGTCGACGCGGCCGCCGTCCACCTGGTCAGCCGGCAGGCGGTGGACCGGGCCGCGGCCGGGGACGTGCCCGAGGGGTGCTCGGCCGGCGACCCGAGGGCCAACCTGCTCCTGGACCTGGTGGACGGCGCCGCCGACGAGCGGTCCTGGATCGGCCGGCACCTGCACGTGGGGGACGCGGTCCTGCGGCTGACCCGCCTGCCCAAGCACTGCCTCGGGGTCTATGCCGAGGTCGTGCGCGCCGGCGCCGTGGCGGTCGGCGACCCGGTGAGGCTGAGCGGTCCGGAACCGTCGCGCGGCTAGCCTGGCGGGCGTGCCGACGCCGGGGTCGCGCTGCCGCGCCGCAGCGTTCGCCGCCGTGCTCCTGCTCGCCGGGTGCGGCTCCGCGGCGCCGGAGCCCGGACCGGCGCCGGGGCCCGGACCGGAGCCGGCGTCGGAGCCGGCCCGGACGGAGCCCACCGCCCCGGTCCCCCCGACGCCGACGCCGGAGGAGATGACCCTCGTCGCGACCGGTGACGTGCTGGTGCACCAGGGACGGGCGCTCACCTCCGGTGCGGAGCTCCCGGGGGGCGGCTACGACTTCTCCCCGGTGCTCGCGCCGATCGCGCCGATCGTGTCCGCGGCCGACCTCGCCGTCTGCCACCTGGAGACGCCGGTCGCTCCACCCGGCGGGCCCTACTCCGGGTATCCCCGCTTCGCCGTGCAGCCGGAGATCGTCGACGCCCTGGCCGCGGCCGGCTACGACCTGTGCTCCACGGCGTCCAACCACTCCCTCGACGCCGGCACCGCCGGCCTGGTCCGCACCCTCGACGCCCTCGACGGTGCCGGGATCGCGCACACCGGGACCCATCGCACGGAGGCGGAGGCCACCACGCCGACCCTCGTCGAGGTCGGCGGGGTGACCGTCGGGCACGTGGCGGCCACGTTCTCCCTCAACGGCGTGCCGCTGCCCGACGGCTACGAGTGGTCGGTGGACGTCGTCGAGGTGCCCGACGTGGCGCCCCTGCTCGAGGCGGCGGCCCGGGCTCGTTCGGCCGGGGCCGACATCGTGGTCGCCAGCCTGCACTGCTGCGCCGAGTACGACCACGAGCCGACCGCGGCGCAGGAACAGGCGGTGGCGGCGCTGCTCGCCTCGCCCGACGTCGACCTCGTGCTCGGGCACCACGCCCACGTGGTGCAGCCGATGGCCCGCATCGGGGACGAGTGGGCGGCCTACGGGCTCGGCAACGCCCTGGCCGAGCACGCGACCCGCGGTCACGCCACCGAGGACTCCGTCATCGCCCGCTTCACCGTCGCGCGCGGGACCGACGGGCGGTACGGCGTCGTCCTCGCCGAGGCCGTGCCCGTCACCATCGAGCTCGGAGCGGACGCCGTCCGCGTCGTCCCGGCCGGCCCGGAGGCGTACGCGCGGATCGCCGCCGTGCTCGACGCCCGTGGCGCCGTGGCCGACGGTCTGCGGATCGTCCCGCGCTGACCGGCGACGCGCTCCGAACGGGGGTGCGCCGGTGGATACCCTGCAGGTGTCCCGGCCGCCCGGCCGGGACACCGCCGGACCACCCGTAGGAGACACCGTGCCTGCCGCGCCCACCCCCGCCGCCGTCGCCCCGATCCGGGTGCCGGCCGGGACGACGGCCCAGCAGGCGCTCAAGGACGCCGGCATCCCGCTCAAGGGACCCGACGGCGCCGTCGTCGTCCGCGACCTGGCGACCGGTGACCTGAAGGACCTCGCCTGGACTCCGGAGGCCGAGGCGGAGGTCGAGCCCGTACCGGCCGCCAGCCCCGACGGGCGCGCGGTCATCCGGCACTCGGCCGCGCACGTGCTGGCCCAGGCCGTCCAGGACCTGTTCCCCGGGACCCGGCTGGGCATCGGCCCGCCGGTCGAGAACGGCTTCTACTACGACTTCGACCCCGAGCGGCCCTTCACCCCCGAGGACCTGCAGGCGCTCGAGAAGCGGATGACCGAGATCGTCCGCGCCGGGCAGCACTTCGCCCGCCGGGAGATCAGCGACGCCGACGCCGAGGCCGAGCTCGCCTCCGAGCCGTACAAGCTCGAGCTCATCGGGCTGAAGGGCGGCGCCGGGGAGGTCGCCGAGGGCGCCGACGTCGAGGTCGGCGGCGCGCAGCTGACCATGTACGACAACCTCGACGCCCGCACCGGCGACCGGGTCTGGACCGACCTGTGCCGCGGGCCGCACCTGCCGCGCACCAGCACGATCCCCGCGTTCTCGCTGACCCGCAGTGCCGCCGCCTACTGGCGGGGGAGCGAGAAGAACCCGCAGCTGCAGCGCGTCTACGGCACCGCGTGGGAGAGCAAGGAGGCCCACAAGGCCTACCTCGAGCAGCTGGCCGAGGCCGAGCGCCGCGACCACCGCCGGCTGGGTGTCGAGCTCGACCTGTTCAGCTTCCCCGACGAGATCGGCTCCGGTCTGGCCGTCTTCCACCCCAAGGGCGGGGTCGTCAAGCGGGAGATGGAGGACTACGTCCGCCGCCGGCACATCGAGGAGGGCTTCGACTACGTCGGCAGCCCGCACATCAGCAAGGGCGGCCTGTTCGAGACCTCCGGGCACCTGCCGTACTACGCCAACACCATGTTCCCGCCGATGGAACTGGAGAACAGCGAGTACTACCTCAAGGCCATGAACTGCCCGATGCACAACCTGATCTTCCGGTCGCGCGGGCGGTCCTACCGCGAGCTGCCGCTGCGCTTCTTCGAGTTCGGGTCGGTGTACCGGTACGAGAAGTCCGGCGTCGTGCACGGCCTCACCCGGGTCCGCGGGCTGACCCAGGACGACTCGCACAGCTACGTCACCCCCGAGCAGGCACCCGGGGAGATCCGGCACCTGCTGGCCTTCGTGCTCGGGCTGCTGCGCGACTTCGGCCTCGACGACTACCACCTCGAGCTGTCGACCCGCGGGGAGTCGGAGAAGTTCATCGGCTCCGACGAGGAGTGGGCGCAGGCCACCGCCGTCCTCGAGGAGGCGGCCCGCGAGACCGGCCTGGAGCTCGTCCCCGACCCGGGCGGCGCGGCGTTCTACGGGCCGAAGATCTCCGTGCAGGCCCGCGACGCCATCGGCCGGACCTGGCAGATGTCGACCATCCAGTACGACTTCAATCAGCCCGCCCGCTTCGGCCTCGAGTACACGACCCCCGGCGGCGACCGGGCGCAGCCGGTGATGATCCACTCGGCGAAGTTCGGCTCCATCGAGCGGTTCTTCGGCGTGCTCACCGAGCACTACGCGGGCGCGTTCCCCGCGTGGCTCGCGCCGGTCCAGGTCGTCGGCGTCCCGGTCACCGACGAGCAGGTGCCCTACCTGACCGACGTCGCGCTGCGGTTGGAGGCGCGGGGCATCCGGGTCGAGGTCGACGACTCCGACGACCGCATGCAGAAGAAGATCCGGACGGCCAGCAAGCAGAAGGTGCCCTTCGTGCTCATCGCCGGGGCCACCGACGCCGAGGCCGGCGCGGTCTCCTTCCGCTTCCGCGACGGCAGCCAGCACAACGGCGTCCCCGTGCAGCAGGCCGTCGACGCGATCGCCGGCTGGGTGGCCTCGCGGGCCAACGCCGACCCGTCGGCCGACGCGCTGCAGGTGGCCGGATGACGGAGCAGGACGACGGCGTCACCATCGCGGTCTCCAGCGACGACGGCGGCCCGGCGACCGTCTTCGAGCACCTGTGGACGCCGTACCGGATGGCCTACATCCGCGGCGAGGGCAAGCCGACCGGCACGCACGACTGCCCGTTCTGCCTCATCCCGCAGATGGACGACGAGGAGGGGCTGGTCGTCGCCCGCGGGCGCACGGTGTTCGCGGTCCTCAACCTCTACCCGTACAACGCCGGGCACCTGATGGTCGTGCCCTACCGGCACGTGCCCGACTACACCGACCTGACGCCGGCGGAGGTCGCCGAGCTCGGCGCCTTCACGCAGACGGCGATGCGGGTGGTGCGCTCGGTCAGTGGCGCGCACGGGTTCAACATCGGCATGAACCAGGGGTCGGTCGCCGGCGCCGGCATCGCCGACCACCTGCACCAGCACGCCGTGCCGCGCTGGGGCGGGGACACCAACTTCATGCCGGTCATCGGGCTGACCCGGGTGCTGCCGCAGGTGCTGCGCGAGACGCGGGCGCTGCTGGCGGCCTCGTGGCCCGGGGCCGGCGCCGGGGAGGGCTGAGGTGCTCGGCTCGGGAGCCCGGGCAGCCGTCGGGCGGCTCTGGGCGCCGGTGGTCGCCACGCTCCTGCGCGCGGGGGTCACCGCCGACGCGGTGACGGTGACCGGCACCCTGGGGGCGGTCGCCGGCGCGCTCGGTCTCCTCGCGACCGGCCACCTGTTCTGGGGCGTGTTCACCGTGACCGTGTTCGTGCTGCTCGACATGCTCGACGGCGCGCTGGCCCGCGCCCGCGGCGGCGGCTCGGTGTTCGGCGCGGTGCTCGACTCCAGCCTCGACCGGCTGGTCGACGCCGCGGTGTTCGGCGCGCTGGTGTGGTGGTTCACCGGCGCGGGGGACAACCGGCTGCTGGCCCTGCTCGCGCTGCTCTGCCTCGTCCTGTCGGTGCTGACCAGCTACGTCAAGGCACGTGCCGAGGGCGTGGGCCTGCGCTGCGACGTCGGGATCGTGGAGCGCACCGAGCGCCTCATCCTGGTCCTGACCGGCACCGGGCTGTACGGGCTCGGTGTGCCGTACGCGGTCCACGTCGGGCTGTGGCTGCTGCTGGCGGGCAGCCTCGTCACCGTCGTGCAGCGGGGCGTGGAGGTGCACCGCCAGGCCCGGGGGCGGCGGCTGCCCAGCGCCCCGACGGCGCCGTGACGGCACAGCCGCGGGAGGCCGCCGTCCCGGTCGCCGAGGGTGCTCCGCCCGCCGGGGTGCGGGAGCGGGTCACCGCCCGGCTCACTGACCTGGGCTTCGCCGCCGGGTGGGGCGCGGTCAAGGCGCTGCCCGAGCCGGTGGCCCGCGCCGGCTTCGTTGCCGCCTTCGACCGGGTGGCCCGCCGCGACGGGCGCGGGGTCCGCCAGCTGCGCGCCAACCTGCGGGCGGTCACCGCCGCCGGCGGTCTGGACGAGGCGGCGCTCGACGCGCTGACCCGCCGGGCGATGCGCTCCTACGGCCGGTACTGGCAGGAGGCCTTCCGGCTGCCGCGGCTGGATCCCGCACGCATCGTCCGGGACACCGTGACCGAGGGCCGTGAGCACATGGACCGGGCCCGGGCGGCCGGCCGGCCGGTGGTCGCCGCCCTGCCGCACAGCGGGAACTGGGACGCCGCCGGGGTCTGGTTCATCGAGTACCTGGGCGGGCCGTTCCTGACCGTCGCCGAGCGGCTGCGGCCGGAGTCGCTCTACCGGCGCTTCGTCGCCTTCCGCGAGTCGCTGGGCATGCGGGTCGTGCCGCTCACCGGCGACCCGCAGCCCAGCGGCACCGTGCTCCGGGAGTGGCTGGACGGGGGCGGCGCGGTCTGCCTGCTCTGCGACCGGGACCTCGGCCGGCCCGGCGTGCCGGTGACCTTCGCCGGGCGGCCGACCACGATGCCCAGCGGCCCCGCGCTGCTCGCGGCCCAGACCGGCGCGGCGCTCGTCCCCGCCGTCCCCTCGTTCACCGCCCGCGGATGGCGGGTGGTGTTCCACCCCGAGGTGCCCCTCGACGGCGGCGGGCGGCTGCGCGACCGGGTGCACGCGGCGACCCAGCAGGTCGCCGACGCGTTCGGGGGCACCCTCGCCCGGTACCCCGAGGACTGGCACATGCTGGCGCGGATCTGGCCCGACGTACCGCCGGACCCTGCCGCCGCGGACCGGCCGGAGCGCGCCTGATGCGGATCGGGCTGGTCTGCCCCTACCACTGGGACCGTCCCGGCGGCGTCCAGTACCACGTGCGCGACCTCGCCGAGACCCTGCGCGAGCTGGGCCACCACGTCGAGGTGCTGACGCCGGCCGAGCACGAGGAGTCGCTGCCCGCCGAGCACGTCACCTTCGCCGGGCGGACGGTCCCGATCCCCTACAACGGGTCGATGGCCAGCGTGCAGTTCGGCCCGATCTCGGCCGCGCGGGTGCGCCGCTGGCTGCGCGAGGGCCGCTTCGACGTCGTCCACGTGCACGACCCGGCGCCGCCCTCGATCGGGCTGCTCGTGCTCATCCTCGCCGAGGGCCCCATCGTGGCGACGTTCCACGCGGCGACCGTGCGGTCCAAGTGGCTCGTCGCCTGGGGCCCGGTGATCCGCCCCTGGCTGGAGCGGATCAGCGGCCGGATCGCCGTCTCCGACTTCGCCCGCCGGCTGCAGGTCGAGCACCTCGGCGGCGACGCCGTCGTCATCCCCAACGGCGTGCACGTCGCCGTCTTCGCCGAGGGCCCGGAGCTGCCCGGCCGCAGCCGCGGCTCCGCGAACCCGACCATCGGCTTCCTCGGCCGCTACGACGAACCCCGCAAGGGGCTGCCGGTGCTGCTCGAGGCGATGCGCGACGTCGTCCGGCGCCACCCGGCCGCCCGCCTGCTCATCGCCGGCCGCGGCAACCCCGACGCGCTGCGCGCGTCGATCGCGCCGGACCTGCGGCCGCACGTCGAGCTGCTCGGCGAGCTGCCGGAGGCGGACAAGGCGGCCTTCCTGCGGTCGGTCGACGTGTACTGCGCGCCCAACCTGCTGGGGGAGTCCTTCGGGATCATCCTCATCGAGGCGCTGGCGGCCGGGGCGCCGATCGTCGCCAGCGACCTCGACGCCTTCGCCGCGGTCCTGGAGGACGGCGCCGTGGGCGACCTGGTCCGCCGCGGCGACGCGACCGCGCTGGCGGCCGCGCTCGGGGACCTGCTGGCCGACCCGGCCCGGCGCGCGGAGCTGTCGGAGCGCGGCCGGGCGGCGGCCCGGGGCTACGACTGGTCGGTCGTCGCCCGGCGCGTGCTGGCTGTCTACGAGACCGTCGTGCTGCCCGACGGTGCAGCGGTGACCGCCACCGACGACGACGCCGGGGTGTCGGGCTGACCGGGGGCGGGCCGGGCCGGCAGCCCCTGCGGCGGCGCGTGCGGCGCTAGCCTCCGGCCGTGGGTCTCTCCGTCTGGACGGTCGTCGCCGGCGTCGTCGTCGCGCTGCTCGTCGCCTGGACCGTGTGGACCCTCACCCGGCTGCGCCGCCTGGAGGGACGCGTGGACCGCGCGCGCACGGCGCTGGAGACCCAGCTGCGGCGGCGGGCGGCCCTGGCCGCCGAGATCGCGCGCGGCGGCGCCGCGGCCCTCGAGCCCGAGCGCGCCGGCCGCCTGGCGCGGGCCGCCGACGGTGCCCGGCTGCCCTGGACGCCGGACCGCGAGCAGGCGGAGAACCTGCTCGGCCGGGAGCTGCGCGGGCTGGTGCAGGAGCTGCCCGCGACGGAGAAGGCGCTGGCCGCCGACCTCGCCGGTACCGCGCAGCGGGTCGCCCTGGCCCGACGCTTCTACAACGACGCGGTCCGCGACACCCGGGAGCTGCGCGGCCGCCGGTTCCCCCGGCTCCTGCGGCTGCACGCCCGTCGCCCGCTGCCGCGCTACTTCGACATCGACGACAGCTACGGCGAGCTGGTGCGCACCGCCGGGCACCGGCGCCCCTGACCGCTCCGTACGATGGAGGGGGTCCACCGAGGGACCGACCCCCGATCTGCTGCGAGGCCACTTCCATGTCGACGTCCGACCGACCCACCCCGGCCACCGGCACGACCGCGGTCAAGCGCGGCATGGCCGAGCAGCTCAAGGGGGGCGTCATCATGGACGTCGTCACCCCCGAGCAGGCGAAGATCGCCGAGGACGCCGGCGCGGTCGCCGTCATGGCGCTGGAGCGGGTGCCCGCCGACATCCGCGCGCAGGGCGGGATCGCGCGGATGAGCGACCCGGACATGATCGAGGGGATCGTCTCGGCGGTCTCGATCCCGGTGATGGCCAAGGCGCGGATCGGGCACTTCGTCGAGGCGCAGGTGCTGCAGAGCCTGGGCGTGGACTACGTCGACGAGTCCGAGGTGCTCACCCCCGCCGACGAGGCGCACCACATCGACAAGCACGCGTTCACCGTGCCGTTCGTGTGCGGGGCCACCGACCTGGGCGAGGCGCTGCGCCGCATCGCCGAGGGCGCGGCGATGATCCGCTCCAAGGGCGAGGCCGGCACCGGCAACGTCGTCGAGGCCGTGCGGCACATGCGGGCCATCCGCGCCGGCATCCGCCGGCTGACGACCCTCGACGAGACCGAGCTGTTCGTCGCCGCCAAGGAGCTGCGCGCCCCGCACGACCTGGTGGCCGAGGTCGCCCGGACCGGCGCGCTGCCGGTCGTGCTGTTCACCGCCGGCGGCATCGCCACCCCCGCCGACGCGGCGATGATGATGCAGCTGGGCGCCCAGGGGGTGTTCGTCGGCTCGGGCATCTTCAAGTCCGGCGACCCCGCCCAGCGCGCCGCCGCGATCGTGCAGGCCACCACCTTCCACGACGAC
The DNA here is from genome assembly GCF_046233715.1 of Trujillonella humicola. Lineage (NCBI taxonomy): Bacteria > Bacillati > Actinomycetota > Actinomycetes > Geodermatophilales > Geodermatophilaceae > Trujillonella > Trujillonella humicola. The sequence continues at coordinate 25,813 of NZ_JBJNRJ010000018.1, forward strand.
CCCGATGTGATCGCCAAGGTCTCCCGCGGCCTGGGCGAGGCGATGGTCGGCATCAACGTGACCACGCTGCCGGAGTCCGAGCGGTTCGCCACCCGCGGCTGGTGAGCCGGCCCGCCGCGGCTCGGTGAGCCCTGCGGCCGCCGGCGGCCGGATCGGCGGTGTGGACCTCGCCCGTGGCGTCGCGGTCCTGGGCATGTTCGGCGCCCACATGGGCATCGGGCGCGACGCGGAGCTGGACTGGGCCCCGTCGACGTGGCCGGCCGTGGTCGACGGGCGCTCGGCGGTCCTCTTCGCCGTCCTCGCCGGGGTGTCGATCGCCCTGCTCTCCGGCGGGCGGGAGCCGGCGGCGGGGGAGGAGCTGGTCCGGGCGCGGGTGCGCGTGCTCGTGCGGGCCGCGTGGATCTTCCTGATCGGCGGTCTGCTGGAGCTGCTCGGCACGTTCGTCGCGGTGATCCTCGGGGTCTACGCCGTCCTGTTCGTGCTCGCCGTGCCCTTCCTCCGCTGGCCACCCGGCCGGCTGCTCGTCCTCGCCGCGGTGCTCGCCGTCGTCGCCCCCGTCGTGGACCTCGTCGCCGGGCAGCTGGTCACCGAGCGCGGCGGGACGGACCTGCCGTTCGCCCGGCTCGTCGTCACCGGCTTCTACCCGGCGCTGATCTGGTGGACGTTCGTCCTGGTGGGGCTCGCCGTCGGGCGGCTCGACCTGCGCGCGGCACGGACGCGGGCCGGCCTGGTGGGCGCCGGCGCGGCGCTGGCCGTGCTCGGCTACGCGGGCGGGTGGCTGACCACGCGCACCTGGGCCGGCGGCCGGGCCTCCGACCGCATCGGCGAGGGGTACCGGCACGTCGGGGAGCTCGACCCGGCGTGGCTCAGCGGCGCGGCGCCGCACGGCGGGACGACGTTCGAGGTCGTGGGCTCCACCGGCGTGGCGCTGGCCGTGCTGGGGCTGTGCCTGGCGCTGGCCGACGGCGCGCCGTGGCTGGTCCGGCCGGTCGCCTCCGTCGGCGCCCTGGCCCTCTCCGTGTACGCCGCGCACCTGGTGGCGATCGCGCTGATCGACCCCGGCTTCCCCGCCGGGACCGGCCTGTGGCTGCGCTTCTGCGCCGTCGCGCTGGTCGCGGCGACCCTGTGGCGGACGCTAGTCGGCCGCGGCCCGCTCGAGTGGGTGCTCGCCCGGAGCTCGCGCGCCGCGGCGCGCCCGCCGCGGGCGGGTGGGGCGGCTGCCCGCGGGGCGGTGCCGCCCGCGCCGTAGATTGGCCGGCCGTGCGTGGAGGACCGGTCGTGGGCGTGCTGGCCCTGCAGGGAGACGTCCGCGAGCACCTCGCCGCGCTGGCCGCCGAGGGCGTCCCCGCGGTGCCGGTGCGGCGGCCCGAGGAGCTCGCCGGGGTCGACGGGCTGGTGATCCCGGGCGGGGAGTCGACGACCATCGCCAAGCTCGCCACCCGCTTCGGCGTCCTCGGCCCGCTGCGGGACGCCGTCCGGTCCGGGCTGCCCGCGTACGGCTCCTGCGCCGGGATGATCCTGCTGGCCGACCGGCTGCTCGACGCGCCGCCCGGTCAGGAGACGGTCGGCGGGCTGGACGTGACCGTGCGGCGCAACGCCTTCGGCCGGCAGGTCGACTCCTTCGAGTCCCGCGTGCAGCTCACCGGCACCGGCCTGGACGGACCGCCGGTGCCCGCCGTCTTCATCCGCGCACCGTGGGTGGAGGAGGCCGGGGCGGGCGTCGAGGTGCTCGGCCGGGTCGTCGGCGGACCGGGCGACGGTAAGATCGTGGCGGTTCGCCAGGGGGACCTCCTGGCCACCAGCTTCCACCCCGAGCTGACCGGGGACCGCCGGGTGCACGCGCTGTTCGTCGAGATCGTGCGCAGTGCCCGGGAGCGCAGGTCCGGCGCCGTCGCCGGGGAGGAGAGGAGACCACCGCCATGAGCGGCCATTCCAAGTGGGCGACCACGAAGCACAAGAAGGCCGGGATCGACGCCAAGCGGGGCAAGCTCTTCGCGAAGCTGATCAAGAACATCGAGGTCGCCGCCCGCACCGGCGGCGGAGACCCGGCCGGCAACCCGACGCTGTTCGACGCCATCCAGAAGGCGAAGAAGAGCTCGGTGCCCAACGACAACATCGACCGCGCGGTCAAGCGCGGGTCCGGCGCGGAGGCCGGCGGCGTCGACTACCAGGGCATCACCTACGAGGGCTACGCGCCCGGCGGGGTCGCCGTCCTCATCGAGTGCCTCACCGACAACAAGAACCGGTCGGCCATGGAGGTGCGCACGGCCATGACCCGCAACGGCGGGTCGATGGCCGACCCGGGCTCGGTGGCCTACCTGTTCTCCCGCAAGGGCGTCATCGTCGTGCCGGCGGCCGAGGGGGTCGACGAGGACTCGGTCCTCATGGCCGTGCTCGACGCCGGCGCCGAGGAGGTCCGCGACCAGGGCGACTCCTTCGAGGTCGTCTGCGAGCCCGGCGACCTGGTCGCCGTGCGCAGTGCGCTGCAGGACGCCGGGATCGACTACGACTCCGCCGACGCCGGGTTCGTGCCCAGCGTGAGCGTCGAGCTGGACGAGGAGACCGCGGGCAAGGTCTTCCGGCTCGTCGACGCGCTCGAGGACTGCGACGACGTACAGAACGTGTACGCGAACTACGACGTCTCCGACGAGGTGCTCGAGAGAATCTAGGACCCCCCTCCCGCCTCGCACGCTCGGCGCGGGCCCCTGCGAGCCGGTCATCGGTGTGTTGCGGCGCTGGTCGTCGGCCGCACCGGCTAGCCTCGGTCGAACACCAGTTCGGCAGTGGTCAGGAGGCTCCATGCGGGTGCTGGGCATCGATCCCGGCCTCACCCGGTGCGGGTGGGGCGTCGTCGACGGCCGCCCCGGCGCCCGGCCGGTCGCGGTCGGCGTGGGAGTGGTCCGCAGCTCGCCGGAGCTGGAGCTGGAGCTGCGCCTGCTGGAGCTGCACACGGCCGTCACCGCGCTGCTGCGCGAGCACCGGCCCGACGTGGTGGCCATCGAGCGGGTCTTCACCCAGAACAACAAGGGCACGGCCACCGGCACCGCGCAGGCGGCCGGGGTGGCGGCGCTGGCCGCGGCCCAGGCCGACCGGCCGGTCGCCTGGCACACGCCGAGCGAGGTCAAGGCCGCGATCTCCGGCAGCGGCCGGGCCGACAAGGAGCAGGTCGCACTCATGGTGACCCGGGTGCTCGGGCTGGCCGCCGCGCCGAAGCCGGCCGACGCGGCCGACGCCCTGGCCCTGGCCGTCTGCCACGTGTGGCGGGGCCCCGCGCAGCACCGGCTGCGCGTCGCAGCCCTCGCCGGAGGAATCGGAGCGGGCGTCCGACCGCGGACGCTCCCGCGTTGGCAGGGGGTCTGACCGTGATCGCGAGCGTGCACGGCCGGGTGGCGGCGGTGTCGCCGGACGGCGCCGTGGTGGAGGTCGGCGGCGTGGGCCTGGCCGTGCAGTGCACGCCGGGCACCATCGCCCGGCTGCAGGTGGGGGAGAGCGCGCGGCTGTCGACCAGCCTCGTCGTCCGCGAGGACTCGCTCACCCTCTACGGCTTCGCCGACGACGACGAGCGGCAGCTGTTCGAGCTGCTGCAGACCGCCAACGGGGTGGGGCCGCGGCTGGCCCAGGCGGTGCTGGCGATCCACCCGCCCCGGGAGGTGCGCCGCGCCGTGTCGATGGCCGACGTGAAGGCGCTCATGCAGGTGCCCGGGATCGGCAAGAAGGGCGCCGAGCGGTTGATCCTGGAGCTGCGCGACCGGCTCGGCACCACCGCGACCGACACGTCGCTCGACGGCCCCGCCCTGCCGGCGGGCACGGTGCCGCTGACGCCGATCGCCCCCTGGCGTGACCAGCTCACCGCGGCTCTGGTGGGCCTGGGCTGGTCGGGCAAGGAGGCCGAGACGGCGCTCGCCGCTCTCGCCCCGGTCGCCGAGGAGCAGCAGGAGAACGGCGGCGTGCAGATCGCCGCCCTGCTCCGGCAGGCCATCCAGCTCCTGGGGCGGTCGTGAGCGCGCCGTTCGACCGGGGGCTGCCCGCCGAGGTCGACGACGACCTCGGCCGCCAGTTCGCCGTGTCCCCGCAGGCCGGCGAGGAGGAGCGCGTCGTCGAGTCGGCGCTGCGCCCGCACTCGCTGCACGACTTCATCGGCCAGCCGAAGGTCGCCCGCCAGCTGGCCCTGGTGCTCGAGGGAGCCAAGCGCCGCGGCCGGCCGCCGGACCACGTGCTGCTGTCCGGTCCGCCCGGGCTGGGCAAGACCAGCCTCGCGCTCATCATCGGCTCGGAGCTGGGCACCTCGGTGAAGATCACCAGCGGGCCGGCCATCGAGCGGTCCGGCGACCTGGCGGCGATGCTGTCCAACCTCGGCCCCGGTGACGTGCTGTTCATCGACGAGATCCACCGCATCGCCCGGCCGGCCGAGGAACTGCTGTACATGGCGATGGAGGACTTCCGGGTCGACGTCGTCGTCGGCAAGGGGCCCGGCGCCACCGCCATCCCGCTGGACATCAACCCCTTCACGCTGGTCGGCGCCACCACGCGGGCCGGGCTGCTGACCGGGCCGCTGCGCGACCGCTTCGGCTTCGTCGGCCAGATGGAGTTCTACGAGCCGGCCGAGCTGCAGCAGGTGCTGGCCCGCAGCGCCGAGCTGCTCGGCGTGGAGCTGACCCCCGACGGGTCGGCGGAGATCGCCGGCCGCTCGCGGGGCACCCCGCGGATCGCCAACCGGCTGCTCCGCCGGGTGCGCGACTACGCCGAGGTGGAGGCCGACGGCCGGGTGACCCTCGCGGTCGCACGGGCGGCGCTGGCCCTCTACGACGTCGACGACCTCGGGCTGGACCGGCTCGACCGTGCGGTGCTCGAGGCGCTGGTCGTGCGCTTCGGCGGCGGGCCGGTCGGCGTCTCCACCCTGGCGGTCGCGGTCGGAGAGGAGTCGCACACCGTCGAGGAGGTGTGCGAGCCGTTCCTCGTCCGCGCCGGCCTGCTCGCGCGGACGCCGCGGGGCCGGGTGGCCACGGAGGCGGCCTGGCGGCACCTCGGTCAGCCGCTCCCGCGCGGCGGTCTCCCGCTCGGCAGCGGCTCACCCGTCACGTTGGCCCCGCGCCCGGACCCCGAACCGCTCTTCGACGCCTAGACTGCCTGTCGCTGGCGCGCAACTCGACCGAGGAGACGGTCCGGCCGGCCGTGCGCTCCACGGCTGGTCGCTGCGCGCCCCAGTGATGTGAACAGCCGACGTACCCGAGCGGTCCCGTCCCGGATCGCACCGACCGCGCGCAGTCCCGGCGCGGTAGAGAGGCACCCCTGCCGTGGAGTTCTTTCCCCTGATCCTGCTCGCGCTGGCCTTCGTGCTGCTCATCGTGATGCCGGCGCGCCAGCGCAAGCGGATGGCGGCCCAGCAGCAGCAGATGCAGGAGTCCCTGCAGCCGGGGACGCCCGTCATGACGACCAGCGGCATGCACGGCACGGTGTCGGGCAAGACCGACACCACCGTGGACGTCGAGGTCGCGCCGGGGGTGGTCGTCACCTTCGCGCTGCAGGCCATCCTCGAGGTGCGCAAGCCGGTGACCGCCGGCTCCGACGCCACCTCCACCGACGGTGCGACCCCTGGCGACGACACCCCGGGCATCGTCGACGGCGGTCCCGCCGACCAGAACCGCTGAGCTTCCCGTGGCCAACCGCCAGCTCCCCGCGCGCCGGTACTTCGCCGCGTTCCTGCTGATCGTCGCCGGGCTCTACGCCCTGGTGTTCTTCACCGGCGACACCCGCACCCCGCAGCTGGGGCTGGACCTGCGCGGTGGCACCACGGTGACGTTGTCGGCGCAGACGCCCGGCGGGGGTGCACCCGACCCGGAGGACCTGGAGCTGGCCCGCCGGATCATCGAGCAGCGCGTCAACGGCCTGGGCGTCGCCGAGGCCTCGGTGGTCACCGAGGGCAACACGAACATCGTCATCTCGGTCCCCGGGGAGGACGGCGAGCAGGCCCGCGAGCTCGGCCAGACCGCCCAGCTGAGGTTCCGGCCGGTGATCTGCCCGTCGGTGACCGATCTCACGGGCCTGTGCTCGACGCTGGACAACACGGTGACCGGGTCGGCTCCGGACGCCCCGGCGGAGCCCGCCGACGGCACCGCGCCCACCGACGGCACCGCGCCCACCGACGGCACCGCGCCCACCGACGGCACCGCGCCCACCGACGGCACCGCGCCCACCGACGGCACCGCGCCCACCGACGGTTCGGCGCCCCCGGCCGATCCCGCGGAGCCGACCACGCCGGCGGTCGCGGCGAGCGCCGAGGAGGCGGCACCCGCCTACGACGCGCTGCGCTGCGATGCGCAGGACGAGCCGGTCCTGCCCGCCGATCCCGGCTCCTACGTCGCGGCCTGCACCGAGGACGGGCAGGGCAAGTACCTGCTGGGCCCGGCGATCATCGAGGGCACCGAGATCGAGGACGCGCGGGCCGGCACGCAGCAGGGCACCGGCGAGTGGATCGTGCTGCTGGACTTCAACGGCAACGGTGAGCAGACCTGGGCCGAGTACACGATCGCCCACCAGCAGGAGCAGGTGGCGTTCACGCTCGACGAGCGGGTCGTGTCCGCGCCGGTCATCCAGTCGGCCATCACCAGCAACCCGACGACGATCACCGGGCAGTTCGACCAGGCCGGCGCCGAGGAGCTGGCCAACCAGCTGCGCTACGGCGCCCTGCCGCTGACCTTCTCCCAGGCCACCGCGCAGTCGATCTCCACCGAGCTGGGCGAGGAGCAGCTGCAGGCCGGGCTGATCGCGGGCGCCATCGGCGTCGGGCTGGTCTTCGTGTACGCGCTGGTCTACTACCGGCTGCTCGGGCTGGTGATGATCGCCAGCCTCCTGCTGTCGGCGGTCGTCGTCTACGGCTGCCTGGTGCTGCTCGGCCGGCAGATCGGCTTCACCCTCAGCCTCGCCGGGATCGCCGGGTTCATCGTGTCGATCGGCATCACCGCCGACTCGTTCGTCGTCTACTTCGAACGGCTCAAGGACGAGATCCGCGAGGGCCGCGCGCTGCGCTCGGCCGTGCCGCGGGCCTGGGTCCGGGCGCGCCGGACGATCCTCTCGGCCGACGCGGTCAGCTTCCTGGCGGCGGCCATCCTGTACTGGCTGGCCATCGGGGACGTGAAGGGCTTCGCGTTCACGCTGGGCATGTCGACCGTCCTCGACCTCGTGGTCGTCTTCCTGTTCACCCACCCGCTGATGGTCGTGCTCGCCCGCTTCCGGTCCTTCGGCAGCAGCCGCTTGTCGGGCCTGGGCGCCAGCCTCGACCGTCCCCGCGCCCCGCGTTCCGCGGCCGCGGGCGAGCGCGAGCTGGTCGGTGCCGGGACCGGCGCGGGCAGCACCGCCATCGACAGGAGCCTCACATGAGTCGCGACGAGTCCCGGCCCGACGAGGAGATCGCGGTCGGCACGGACGCCGACGAGCGGCGGGACGCCTCGTCCGCGGCCGCCGACGCGGCTGCTACCGCCGACGACGACGCGCTGGCCGACGCCGGGCTCCCGCAGGAGGGCGCGGCCGCGCCGCGCCGGCCGCAGCGCCGCGCCTCGCTGGCCCACCGGCTCTACAACGGCGAGGCGGGGCTGGACGTCGTCGGGCGCAGCCGGTTGATCTACCGGATCACCGCCGTGGTGGTGCTGCTGTGCATCGCCACGCTCGCGTTCCGCGGGTTCAACTTCGGCATCGACTTCTCCGGTGGCAACAGCTTCCGGCTGCCCGGGACCATCGAGCAGCTGACCGAGGTCCGCGAGGCCGCCGAGGACACCGGCGCGCAGGTCGCCTCGGCCCAGGTCGTCGGCGGCAACTCCATCCTGCTGCGCACCGAGGGCCTGGACAACGACGGCGAGCGCGCGGTCGTCGCGGCGGTCGCCGAGGCGGCCGGGGTCGACGCGGACCAGGTCAGCCCCGAGGCGGTGAGCGCGGAGTGGGGCTCGGACATCACCCAGCAGGCGCTGGTCGCCCTCGTGGTGTTCCTGGTGGCGGTGATCGCCTTCCTCGCGATCAGGTTCCAGCCGAAGATGGCCATCGGGGCGATCGCCGCGCTGCTGCACGACATCGTGCTGACCGCCGGCGTCTACTCGCTGATCGGCTTCGAGGTGACGCCGGCCACGGTGGTCGGCTTCCTGACGATCCTCGGCTTCTCGCTGTACGACACCGTCGTCGTCTTCGACAAGGTCGACGAGAACGTGCGAGACCTGGAACGGTCCGCCCGCATGACCTGGGGCGAGGCCGCGAACCTGGCGGTCAACCAGACCCTGATGCGCTCGATCAACACGTCGGTGATCGCCCTGCTGCCCGTCGCCGGGCTGCTGTTCGTCGGCGTGGGCCTGCTGGGGGTCGGCACCCTCAAGGACCTCGCCCTCGTGCTCTTCGTCGGACTGGCCGCGGGCACCTACTCGTCGATCTTCCTGGCCACCCCGATCGTCGCCGACCTCAAGGAGCGCGAGCCGGAGGTGGTGGCCCTGCGCAAGCGGGTGCTCGCGCGGCGCGCCTCGGCCGCCCGCGAGGCGGCGGGCCGGGGCACCGGCCCCGGGCGCGGGCCCGTGGCCAGCGCCCGCCGCGCCCCGGCGGCCCGGCGGCAGGCCACGGTCGGCGCGGGGGCGCGCGAGGAGGACCTCGGGCCGGTCCGGGCCGACGTGGTCGTCGAGTCGCCGTCCTCGGTGGGACCGGCCGAGCCCCGCTCGGGTGCCACGGCGGCGCCGCGCCCCGGCGCACGGCCGCAGCGGCCGGCCGGCCGCCGTGGTGGCGGCAGGAAGCGCCGGTGACGGAGCCGGCCGGGGCGCAGGAGCCCCTCGACGAACTGGTCGCCTCGCTGGCGGTGGACGTGCCCGACTTCCCCGAGCCGGGGATCGTCTTCCGCGACCTGACCCCGGTCTTCGCCGACGGGCCGGCTTTCCGCCGTATCGTCGGAGGGTTGGCGTCGGCGGCGTCGGTCGACCCGCGGGTCGCCGCGCTGAGCTCCGCCCGCGACGGGGCGCACCCCGGCTTCGACGTCGTCGTGGGGGTCGAGGCGCGCGGCTTCCTGCTGGCCGCCGCGGTCGCCCTCGACGCCGGGGTCGGGGTGGTGCCGGTGCGCAAGGCCGGCAAGCTGCCCCGCGGCCGGGTGTCGGCCAGCTACGACCTGGAGTACGGGTCGGCGACGCTGGAGATGCACACCGACTCCGTCACGCCGGGTCAGCGGGTGCTCGTGGTGGACGACGTGCTCGCCACGGGCGGCACGCTGTCCGCGGCCATCGGGCTGGTGGAGGAGCTGGGCGGGGTGGTCACCGCCGTGTCCGTGGTCGTCGAGCTCGCCGACCTCGGTGGCCGCCAGGTCCTGGCGCCGCACACCGTGCACTCCCTCTGGACCGCCTGAGGCACGGGCGGCGCCGGGCGCCACCGGACGGGGCTGCGGCCCGGCGGTTCGCGGGACCGGAGGGCCACCCGTCTAGCATGGGAGGGTCCGTCCTCCTCGAGCCCGCAGGAGTTCCCGTGGCCCCCGACGCCGCCGCCACCAACGTGGCTGCCGGGCGTCCGGGAGGGGTGCCGCCGGCCGCGGAGCCGGCCGCCCTGCCGCCCGGTCCCCCGGCGGCCGAGCGCGCGCCGCTGCCGGCCCGGCCGCTGGTGCGCCGTCCCGACGACGTGGGGTCCGAGCCGCCCGCCGAGAACGACGCCGCGGCTCCACGCCGCCGGGTCCGCGACCGGCTGGCCCGACGGATCGTCGCCGGGCAGCGCAGTCCGGTCGTCCGCCCGGTGCTCGAGCCGCTGGCCGCCCTGCACCGCCAGAGCCACCCCAAGGCCGACCTGGCGCTCCTGCAGCGCGCCTACGACGTCGCCGAGGCCGCGCACGCCAGCCAGAAGCGCAAGAGCGGCGACCCCTACATCACCCACCCGCTGGCCGTGTCGACCATCCTCGCCGGCCTGGGCATGGACACCACGACGCTCATCGCGGCCCTGCTGCACGACACGGTCGAGGACACCGGTGTCACGCTGGAGTCGATCACGGAGGACTTCGGGCCCGAGGTCGCGCACCTGGTCGACGGGGTCACTAAGATCGACAAGGTCAAGCTGGGCGACGCCGCCCAGGCCGAGACGATCCGCAAGATGATCGTCGCGATGTCCCGGGACCCGCGGGTCCTGGTGATCAAGCTCGCCGACCGGCTGCACAACATGCGCACGCTGCGCTTCCTCCCGCCGGAGAAGCAGGAGAAGAAGGCGCGGGAGACGCTGGAGATCCTCGCCCCGCTGGCCCACCGGCTGGGCATGAACACCATCAAGTGGGAGCTCGAGGACCTCGCGTTCGCGACGCTCTACCCCAAGCGCTACGACGAGATCGTGCGACTGGTCGCCGAGCGGGCGCCGTCGCGCGACACCTACCTCGCCGAGGTCGCCGCCTCGGTGACCGACCAGCTCAAGGCCGCCGGCATCGAGGCCGTGGTCACCGGCCGGCCCAAGCACTACTACTCGATCTACCAGAAGATGATCGTGCGCGGCCGCGACTTCACCGACATCTGGGACCTGGTCGGGATCCGGATCCTGGTCGACTCGGTCCGCGACTGCTACGCGGCGCTGGGCATCATGCACGCCCACTGGCAGCCTGTGCCGGGGCGCTTCAAGGACTTCGTGGCGATGCCGAAGTTCAACATGTACCAGTCGCTGCACACGACCGTGATCGGTCCGCAGGGCAAGCCGGTCGAGCTGCAGATCCGCACGCACGACATGCACCGCACCGCCGAGTACGGGATCGCCGCGCACTGGAAGTACAAGGAGAAGGCCCGGGCCGGCGGCCGGCCGGCGGCGGGGGAGTTCGGGGCGTCCAAGGCGGGGTCCCCCGACGACATGCTGTGGCTGCGCCAGCTGCTGGACTGGCAGCGCGAGGCGCAGGAGCCCGGGGAGTTCCTGGAGACGCTGCGCTACGACCTCGGTCCGCAGGAGGTCTTCGTCTTCACGCCCAAGGGCGACGTGGTGAGCCTGCCGGGCGACTCCACCCCGGTCGACTTCGCCTACGCCGTGCACACCGAGGTCGGCCACCGGTGCATCGGCGCCCGCGTCAACGGCGCCCTCGTCTCGCTGGACAGCCGGCTGACCAACGGCGACGTCGTGGAGATCTTCACCTCCAAGTCACCGACCGCCGGCCCGTCGAAGGACTGGCTGACCTTCGTCGGGTCCTCCCGGGCGCGCACCAAGATCCGGCAGTGGTTCACCAAGGAGCGCCGCGAGGACGCCGTCGAGGCCGGCAAGGACGCGCTGACGCGGGCGATGCGCAAGGCGGGCCTCCCGCTGCAGCGGCTGCTCGGCGGTGAGGCGCTGTCCACGCTGGCCAAGGACCTCCGGTACGCCGACGTCACCGCGCTGTACGCCGCGGTGGGGGAGAACCAGCTCTCGGCCGCGTCGGTGGTCGAGAAGCTCATCGCGGCGCTGGGCGGCACCGAGGGAGCGGTCGAGGACATCGCCGAGACGGCGATCCCCACCCGCCGGGTCGGTCCCCGGCGCAGCACCGGCGGCGACCCCGGCATCGTCGTGCACGGCATGAGCGACGTGTGGGCCAAGCTCGCCAAGTGCTGCACCCCCGTGCCCGGGGACGAGGTGCTCGGCTTCGTCACGCGCGGCGGCGGCGTCAGCGTGCACCGCACCGACTGCACCAACGCCGCCGACCTGCAGCGCAAGCCCGAGCGGCTGGTCGAGGTCGAGTGGGCCAGCCAGCCCGGCTCGGTGTTCCTGGTCGCCATCCAGGTGGAGGCCCTCGACCGGCACCGGCTGCTCTCCGACGTCACCAAGGCCCTGGCCGACGAGCGGGTCAACATCCTGTCCGCCTCGGTGCAGACCAGCCGCGACCGCGTCGCCATCAGCCGCTTCACCTTCGAGCTCGCCGACCCCGCCCACCTGGGCGCGGTGCTGCAGACCGTCCGCAACGTCGACGGCGTCTTCGACGTGGAGCGCGTCACCGCCTGACCGGCGTGGCCCTGATCGGGTCAGCCGGTCAGGACGCGTCCTGCCTCAGCACAGCGGTGGCGCAGGACCCTCCGCGGTGCGGGAGGACGCCGTTCAGGCCGTCTCTGGGTCGGCCAGGAACGCCGGGTTCTCGCAGGTGGCTCCCGGTTCGGGGGTCGTCCCGGGGTTCTGCGTGAACTCCTGGGCGAAGGCCTCCAGCCGCGGGTCGTCCACGGAGTCGGTCGCGAGCTGGTGGTTCCAGGACTGGATGCTCACGGGCCGGCCCAGCCCCGTGTAGGGCGACATCATCCGGTACGGGACGCCGTCGACGAGGGCGGCCAGGGTCGCGACGTCGCCGTCGGACAGCAGGTCCGGGTCGTAGGTGACCCACACGGCACCGTGCTCCAGGGAGTGCACCGCGTTCTCGTGCCGGATGTCGACGTCGTACACCGTGCCCGTGCAGTCCGCCCAGGAGGGGTCGTGCGGCCCGCCGACCGGCGGGGACTCCGCGTAGTCGACGCCCGAGGTCACGTGCTCCTGGCCCACTGCGTAGTCGTACTCCTGCACGGACGACGGGCCGCCCCCGCCGCCCGCCGGCGAGGCGGTGCCGGTGACGGTCGAGGTGCACCCGGCCGCCGCGCCGGCGGCGAGCAGCGTCGCTCCGGCCAGCCGCGCGGCCCGGGAGCTCACGCGAGGACCTCGGCCGACTCGATGACGAGGTCCTCCTCGGGCGCGCCGCCGCCGGGACTGGGCTCGAACGCGCCGTCGTGGCCGGCCGCGGCGATCTCCTGCACGACGGCGAGGCCGGCGTCGTCCAGCGTGCCGACGACGGTGTAGGCCGGCGGGAGCCGGGTGTCGACGTAGCAGATGAAGAACTGGCTGCCCGTCGAGCCGGGCCGGCCGCTGTTGGCCATGGCCACCGAGCCGGCCGGGTACTGCGTGTCGGCGGTGACCTCCTCGGCGAACCGGTAACCCGGCCCGCCGGTACCGGTGCCGGTCGGGTCGCCGCACTGCAGGACGCCGAACGCCGGCTGGTCGACCAGCCGGTGGCAGGGGCTGCCGTCGAAGAAGCCGGTGTCGGCGAGGTAGCCCATGCTGGCCGCCGCGCACGGGGCGCCGGCGGAGTCCAGCGTGATGGTCAGCTCCCCCTGGCCGAGCGTCATGGCGACCGTCGTGGTGCCCTCGGCGGCGACCTCGGCCGGTGGGGTGCCGACGTCGACGCCGCTGCCGTCGGGGACCCAGTCGCAGGCGACGGTCGCCCCACCGATCCCGGGGCCGCCCGGCCCGCCCTCGCTCTCCCCGGGCGATGCGGTGCCGGGCACCTCGGCGGCGCAGCCGGTGAGGAGCACCGCCGCGAGGGCCGTCAGGGCGAGCGCGGCGCGCGGCCGCGTCACTGCACGACCGTCACGGACTCGATGGTCACCGGGGTGTTGGGGGCTCCGCCGCCGGGCGAGGGCTCGAAGGAGCCGTCGTTGCCTGCCGCGGCGACCTGGTCGAGCACCGCGAGGCCGGCCTCGTCGACCGTCCCCACCGGGGTGTAGCTCGGCGGGAGCTCGGTGTCGACGAAGCAGAGGAAGAACTGGCTGCCGGTCGAGCCGGGCTGGCCGCTGTTGGCCATCGCGATGGTGCCGCGCGGGTAGGTGGTGCCCTGGGGCACCTCCTCGAAGAAGCGGTAGCCGGGCCCGCCGGTACCGGTGCCGGTCGGGTCGCCGCACTGCAGCACACCGAACGCCGGCTGGTTGACCATGCGGTGGCAGGGGCTGCCGTCGAAGAAGCCGACCGAGGCGAGGTGGGTGAAGCTGGACGCCGCGCACGGGGCCTGCGCCCGGTCCAGGGTGAAGGTCATGGCGCCGGCCGACGTGGACACGGCCAGGGTGCTGGTGCCCTCCGCGGGAGTGGCCTCCTCGTCGGGCGGCAGGCCGACGTCGGTGCCGGAGCCGTCGGGGGCGAAGTCGCAGGTCACCGTGCCGTCGGGGTTCACCACCGGCGGGGCCGGCGACTCGGGGGCCGTGGCCGGGTCCGTGGCGGAGGTCGTCCCGTCGGCGACGGTGGGGTCGTCGTCGTCCCCGCCGAGCACGGCCACGAGCAGCACCGCGCCCGCGACGAGGACGACCGCGGCGACGGTCACGGTGACGAGCAGGTTGCGGCGGCGCCTGCGGGCCAGCTCGGCGCGGCGCTCCAGCTGGCGCTGCAGGTGGCGCTGGGCAGCCTGGCGTCGCTGCTTGTTGCTCGGCACGGGGGGACGCTCCTCGGGGCGTGCGGGTGCTGCGGGGCCGGCCCGGGCGACCGCGCCCGGGCGGGCCCCCGCCGGTCGGCTCGCGAGTCTAGGCGGCCGGGCTGGGGATCCCCGGGCACGCACGGGGCGGGTCGGGCAGCAGCACGCGCGGTGATCACGCCCGCGTAACCTGCACGGGTGCTCATCCGCTCGTTCCCGGCCGGCGCCTTCGGCACCAACTGCTACGCCGTCGCCACCGGGCGGGGCCAGGAGTGCGTCGTCGTCGACCCCGGCATGGACGCCGTCGGCCCCCTGTCCCAGCTGCTCGCCGAGGACGGACTCAAGCCCGTCGCCGTCGTCCTCACCCACGGCCACCTGGACCACACCTTCTCCGTGGTGCCGGTGTGCGAGGGCTACGACATCCCCGCCTACATCCACCCCGCCGACACCGGCATGCTCAGCGACCCGGTCGCGTGGCACGGGCCGGCGCTCGCGCCGCTGATCCGCGGCGCGCGCCTCCCCGACCCGTCGGAGGTCCGGACGCTCGACGACGGTGCGGTGCTGGAGCTGGCCGGAGTCACGCTGACCGTCCGGCACGCGCCGGGGCACACGCAGGGCTCGGTGGTGTTCTCCCTGGACCTCGGGGAGTCGCCGGGGCTGCTGGCCGGTGACGTCCTGTTCGCCGGGTCGGTCGGCCGCGTCGACCTGCCCGGGGGGTCCTGGGAGTCCATGCTCGGCTCGCTGCGCGACGTCGTCCTCCCGCTCGACGACGCCACGGTCGTGCTCCCCGGCCACGGCCCGGCCACGACCATCGGCCGGGAGCGCGCCACGAACCCCTACCTCGCCGAGGCCGCGGCCTCCGCCGCCGGTCCGGCGCCGAAGGGGCGTGGATTGTGAGTCGAACGGGGGGCGCTGTGAGCGGGCTGAGCGCGCCGAAGGGCACCTTCGACACGCTGCCGCCGGACTCCGCGCGCTTCCTGGCCGTCCGCGACCTGCTCACCGCGCCGCTGCGGCGGGCCGGCTACGGCTACGTCGAGACGCCGGTGTTCGAGGAGACCGCCGTGTTCTCCCGCGGCGTGGGGGAGTCCACCGACGTCGTGACGAAGGAGATGTACACCTTCGACGACCGCGGCGGCCGCTCGCTCACCCTGCGCCCCGAGCTGACCGCGGGCCTCATGCGGGCGTTCATCGAGCACCGGCTCGTGCAGGGCGCGCTGCCGGTGAAGCTGTGGACCGTCGGCTCGGCGTTCCGCTACGAGCGGCCGCAGGCGGGCCGGTTCCGGCACTTCACCCAGGTCGACATGGAGGCCCTCGGGGTCGACGACCCCGCGCTGGACGCCGAGGTGGTGGCCCTGGGCGTGCAGGGGTTCCGCGATCTCGGGCTCACCGACTTCGAGCTGCTGCTGACCTCGCTGGGCGATGCGACCTGCCGGCCGCAGTACCGCGAGCTGCTCGTCGCGCACCTGGAGAAGCTCGACCTCGACGAGGACACCCGCCGCCGGGCGGCGATCAACCCGCTGCGGGTGCTCGACGACAAGCGGCCCGAGGTGCAGGCACAGCTCGACGACGCCCCGCTCATGGTCGACCACCTGTCGGACTCCACGAGGGCGCACTACGACGCCGTCCGCCAGCACCTGACCGACCTCGGCGTGACCTGGACCGAGGCGCCGCGGCTGGTCCGCGGCCTGGACTACTACACGAAGACGACGTTCGAGTTCGTGCACGCAGGCCTCGGCGCGCAGTCGGCGATCGGTGGCGGCGGCGGCTACGACGGGCTGTCGGCGGCGCTCGGCGGCCCGGACGTCTCCGGCATCGGCTACGCCGTCGGGGTGGACCGGACGCTGCTCGCGGTGCAGGCCGAGGGGCTCGACATCGGCGCCGCGGCCGGCGTGCAGGCCTTCGTCGTCCCGCTGGGGGCCGAGGCCAAGCGGCTGGCGGTCCGGTTGGTCGGGCAGCTGCGGGCAGCCGGGATCGCGGCCGACACCGTGTACGGCGACCGCGGCCTGAAGGGCGCGATGAAGGCCGCCGACCGCTCCGGGGCCACGCACGCCGTCGTCATCGGTGAGCGGGACCTCGCCGACGGCGTGGGGCAGCTCAAGGACCTGCGCACCGGCGAGCAGACCGCCGTCCCGGTCGGGGAGCTGTTCGAGACCGTGCGTGCAACGGTGGGGGCATGAGCATGGAGCAGCGGCCGCTGGGCCGGACCGGGGCCGAGGTCGGCGTCGTCGGCCTGGGCACGTGGCAGCTGGGCGGCGACTGGGGCGACGTCGACGACGAGGCGGCCGAGGCGGTGCTCGAGGCGGCGCTCGACGCCGGGGTGACCCTGCTCGACACCGCCGACGTCTACGGCGACGGCCGGTCCGAGGAGCGGATCCGCCGGGCGCTCGTGCTGCGGTCCGAGCGCCCCTTCGTCGCGACCAAGGCCGGCCGGCGCGCGGACCCGTTCACCGCCGAGCAGTACACGCCGGAGAACCTGCGGGCCTGGGTCGACCGCTCGCGCCGCAACCTGGGCGTGCAGACCCTCGACCTGGTCCAGCTGCACTGCCCGCCGGCCGCCGTCTACTCCGACGAGCGCGTCTACGACACGCTCGACGGGTTCGTCGCCGACGGCTCCATCGCCGCCTACGGCGTCTCGGTGGAGACCGTCGCCGAGGGGCTCACCGCGCTGCAGCACCCCGGCGTGGCCACCGTCCAGGTCATCCTCAACGTGTTCCGCCGCAAGCCGCTGGAGGAGCTGCTGCCCGCGGCGCAGGCCGCCGAGGTCGGGATCCTGGCCCGGGTGCCGCTGGCCAGCGGGCTGCTCACCGGGAGGTACGACGAGTCGACGACGTTCCCGGCCGACGACCACCGCACGTTCAACCGCAACGGCGAGGCCTTCGACGTCGGTGAGACCTTCTCCGGCGTCCCGTTCGACGTCGGGGTCGCCGCGGCCCGCGAGGTCGCCGAGATCGCCGGGGACGCCCCGACGGCGGCCTTCGCGCTGCGCTGGGTCATCGACCAGCCCGGCGTCACGACGGTCATCCCCGGCGCCCGGAACGTGGAGCAGGTGCGCGGCAACGTCGCCGCCGCCGGTATGCCGCGCCTCACCGAGGGTCAGCTCGCCGACCTCGAGCGGGTGTACGACGAGCGCATCCGCGCGCACGTGCACAACCGCTGGTAACCCGACCTCCCCCCACAGAGAGAGATCCCCCGTGCTCCGCACCCATGACGCCGGCACCCTGCGCGCCTCCGACGCCGGCTCGCAGGTCACCCTCGCCGGCTGGGTCGCCCGCCGCCGCGACCACGGCGGCGTGGTCTTCCTCGACCTGCGCGACGCCTCCGGCTACGTGCAGGTCGTCGTCCGCGAGGAGGAGGCGCACGCCCTCCGCAACGAGTACTGCGTGCTGGTCACCGGGGAGGTCCGCCGGCGGCCGGCGGGCAACGAGAACCCCGAGCTGCCCACCGGCGAGATCGAGGTCGTCGCCGGTGAGCTGCGGGTGCTGTCGTCGGCCGCCCCGCTGCCCTTCCCGATCGAGACCGACACGGCCGCCTCCGACGACGTCCGCTACCGGTTCCGCTACCTGGACCTGCGGCGCCAGGACCCGGCCCGGATCATGCGGCTGCGCAGCGAGATCAACCGGATCGCGCGGACCGCCATGGCCGGTCACGGGTTCACCGAGGTGGAGACGCCGACGCTGACCCGCTCGACGCCCGAGGGCGCCCGCGACTTCGTCGTCCCGGTCCGCCTGCAGCCGGGCAAGTGGTACGCCCTGCCCCAGTCGCCGCAGCTGTTCAAGCAGCTGCTGATGATCGGCGGGCTGGAGCGCTACTACCAGATCGCCCGCTGCTTCCGGGACGAGGACTTCCGCGCCGACCGGCAGCCGGAGTTCACCCAGCTGGACTTCGAGATGAGCTTCGTCGAGCGCGACGACGTCCTGGCCATCGCCGAGGACGTCGTCCGCGCGCTGTGGCGGGAGCTGGCCTCCTACGAGGTGCCGGAGATCCCCCGGATGACCTACCGCGAGGCGATGGACCGGTTCGGCTCCGACAAGCCCGACCTGCGCTTCGGCGTCGAGCTGACCGAGCTCACCGAGTTCTTCGCCGGGACGCCGTTCCGGGTGTTCCAGGCGCCGTACGTGGGTGCGGTGGTCATGCCCGGCGGCGGCTCGCAGCCGCGGCGGGCGTTCGATGCCTGGCAGGACTGGGCGCGCTCCCGCGGCTCCCGCGGCCTGGCGTACGTGACGATCGCCGAGGACGGCACGCTCGGCGGTCCGGTCGCCAAGAACATCTCCGACGCCGAGCGGGCGGGCCTGGTCGAGGCCGTCGGCGCGGAGCCCGGGGACTGCGTGTTCTTCGCCGCCGGTGCCCGCCGCACCTCCCAGGAGCTGCTCGGCGCCGCGCGCAACGAGATCGCCAGGCGGCTGGAGCTGATCGAGCCCGGCACCTGGTCGTTCCTCTTCATCGTCGACTTCCCGATGTTCGAGGAGACCGAGGACGGCGACTGGACCTTCATGCACCACCCGTTCACCTCGCCCACGCCCGAGTGGCGCGACCGCTTCGCCGAGGACAAGGGTGCCGCGCTGTCCGACGCCTACGACATGGTGATCAACGGCAACGAGGTGATGAGCGGGTCGGTGCGCATCCACGACGCCGGCCTGCAGGAGCGGGTGTTCGAGACCCTCGGCATGTCGCGCGAGGAGGCCCGGGAGCGCTTCGGCTTCTTCCTCGAGGCCTTCGCCTACGGCCCGCCGCCGCACGCCGGCGCCGCGCTGGGCTGGGACCGGCTGACCGCGCTGCTCGCGGGCGTCGACTCCATCCGCGAGGTCATCGCCTTCCCCAAGACAGGTGCGGGCTTCGACCCGCTGACCGGGGCGCCGACACCGATCACCGAGGCGCAGCGCACGGAGGCCGGCATCGACGCGGAGGCCGACGAGCCGCCGCTGCCCGCCGAGCCGGGCGCGCCGGGGCCGACGTCGACGCACGTGACCATCCGCCCGTGACCGCTGCGACGTCGCCCGCCCGCGTCGACGAGATCTGCACAGTCGACGGCATCAGCCGCTGATGCCGTCGACTGTGCAGATCTCGTCGAGGCCGGGTGACCGCTAGCGTGCAGTCCATGCCGCTGCGCGCCCGCACCCTGCTCGGTCCCGGCCCGTCCAACCCCTACCCGGAGGCGACGGTCGCCCTCGGGCAGCCGCTGCTGGGGCACCTCGACCCGGTCTTCCTCGGCGTCCTGGACGAGACCTCCGACCGGCTGCGGCAGCTGTTCGGGACGGCGAACCGGCGCACCCTGCCGCTGTCGGCCACGGGCTCGGCGGGCATGGAGGCGGCGTTCGTCAACACCGTCGGCCCCGGGGACGTCGTCGTCGTGGCCGTGAACGGGCTGTTCGGCGAGCGCATGGTCGACGTCGCCTCGCGCTGCGGCGCCGAGGTCGTGCAGGTCGACCACGAGTGGGGGCAGCCGGTCGACGCCGAGCGGGTGCTGGCCGCTCACCCGGGGCCGAAGCTGATCGCCGCCGTCCACGCCGAGACGTCCACCGGCGTCCGATCCGACCTCGCGCCGCTGGCCGCCGGCAAGGGCGACGCCCTGCTGCTCGCCGACTGCGTGACCTCCCTGGGCGGCATCCCGGTGCGGCTGGACGAGTGGGGCGTCGACCTGGCCTACTCCGGCTCGCAGAAGTGCCTCGGCGTGGCGCCGGGGCTCGCGCCGTTCACGATCGGCGACCGCGCCTGGGAGCGGCGGGTCGAGAAGCCGCAGAGCTGGTACCTCGACCTCGGCATGCTCGGCGGGTACGCCGGCGAGGCGGCCGGCAGCGGCGGGCGGACCTACCACCACACCGCGCCCACCGGCATGGTCGTCTCCCTGCACGCGGCGCTGGGCCGGATCCTCGAGGAGGGCCTGGACGCCGTCCACGCCCGGCACGCCGAGGCCGGCCGGCTGCTGCACGAGGGGCTGGCGGAGCTGGGGCTGGAGCTGTTCGCCGCCGAGGGACACCGGCTGCCGGAGCTGACCACGGTGCGGGTGCCCGAGGGCGTCGACTCCGCGAAGGTCCGGGGCGAGCTGCTGGAGCGCTACGACCTGGAGATCGGCGGCGGTGTCGGGGCCCACGCCGCGACCGTGTGGCGGATCGGCCTGATGGGGGCCAACGCCCGGCCGGAGAAGGTGGCGCTCGTGCTGGCCGCGCTCCGCGAGGTCCTCGGCCGCTGACCTCGTTGATCATCGTCGGGTGGCTGTCCTGCCCGGCGCGGCGTCCAGCCACCCGACGATGATCACCGCGGCGGGTCGGCGTCGTCAGCGCCAGCCGCGGCTCATCAGGGCCCGGCGGGTCCTCTCCAGCACCGTCGTCCGGTGCAGGTGGCGCTTGGCGAAGCGGAGGACCAGCCAGCCGTCGGCCCCCATCAGCGAGTAGCGCTCGATGTCGGTGCCGAAGGTGGCGGCGTCGGCGTGGTGCGCGCCCTCGTACTCCAGCAGCACCCGCCAGCGCGGATAGCCGAGGTCCCCGTGCGCGACCTCGTTCCCCCGGCGGTCGAGGACCGGCACCTGCGGCTCCGGATCCGGCAGGTCGCTGGTCGTCAGCCAGTACCGCATGAGGCTCTCGGGCCGCGACATCGACTTCGGTGACAGCAGGGGCGCGCAGGCCCGTGCCCGGACCACGCCCCGCACCCGCCGGCCCCGCGCCAGCCGGGCGGACAGCTCCTCCGGGGTCATCCGCCGGCGCCGCAGGAGCGCGTCGCCGACCGCCACCAGCTCGTCGGCGGGGAGGACGGCGGCGAGGTCGAGGAACGTCTGCGGCCCGGAGGTCACCCGCAGCCGGTCGAGCTCGACGACGTCGGCCGGGGACAGCGCCCGCCCGTGGACGACGAACTCGGCCCGTTGCGGGAGCACCCGCCGCGGCGTGAGCGCGACGTGGTGCCGGGCGGGTGCGTCCACCCAGGCGCCCAGCAGGGCCGCGGCGGTCCGGTGGCTGTACGCGGCGTCCGGGGGCAGGACGGTGGCGAGCACGCGCAGCCGTTCGCGCAGGTCGATGGCGTCGTCCAGGCGGACGACGAGGTCGTGGGCCATCCGGACGTAGGACGAGCCGCGCAGCTGGGCGCGGGTCAGGCCGGCCGCTCGTGCGGAGGCGGCCGAGAAGGTCGGGGGCAGGGTCATGCCCGCGCACGCTGCTCCGCCGCGCGGTGCCCGGGAGCCGTCGCGGGAGGGCTGTGGAACCGCGTCCGGGGTGTGGACGACGCGTGATCATCGGCGAGTGGTCGACCGCCACGCCGGGGGGAGCGACCACCTGCCGATGATCACCGCGGAAAAGGGGGGGAGGGGGGCGTGCTCAGCCGGCGAGGCGGGTCAGCTGCTCGGGGGTCAGCCGCAGGTCGGCCGCGGCGGCGGAGTCGGTGATCGACGCGGGCCTGGACGCGCCGGGGATCGGCAGGACGACGTCGGCCTGCGCCAGGTGCCAGGCCAGGGTCACCCGGTAGACCGAGACGTCCAGCTCCTCCGCCACCTCGGCGAACGACGGCGCCGTGGCGTCCAGCGAGCCGGCGGCCGTGACCCCGCCGAAGGGGCTCCACGGCAGGAACGCCAGGCCGTGGCCGGCGCAGTGGGCCAGTTCGTCGGCGGAGAAGCGCCAGCCGGGGGAGAACTGGTTCTGCACGGCGACCAGCGCGTCGCCGAGCACCGACCGGGCGACGTCGATCTGCGCGATGTCGGCGTTGGAGACACCGACCATGCGCACGAGGCCGGCGTCGTGCAGCGACCGCAGCCCGGCCATCGACTCCTCCCACGGCGTCTCGGGGTCGGGGCGGTGGAACTGGTACAGGTCGATCGCGTCGACGCCGAGCCGGCGCAGCGACCCCTCGCACGCGCGCCGGAGGTACCCGGGCGTGCCGTCGAGGCCCCAGTCGCTGCCCTGCCGGGTGTGCCCGCCCTTGGTGGCCACGAGGACGCCGTCGGTGCTGCCGCCGTAGGAGCGCAGCGCCCGCGCGACCAGTTCCTCGTTGTGGCCGAACTCCGCCTCGTCGCGGGCGTACGCGTCGGCGGTGTCGATGAGCGTGACCCCGGCGTCCAGGGCCGCGTGCACGACAGCCTCTGCCTCCTCCGGGGAGGGCCGGCCGGACTTGGTCGACAGCGGCATGGCGCCCAGGCCGATGGCGCTGACCGGGACGCGGCCGACGGTGTCGTTGCCGATGCTGCGCTGCTGCACGGGGGGAGCCTCTCGTAGACGGTGAGGCTGTCGTGCCCCGCGGGTAGCGTCGCAACCGTGAGTTCGCTGTTCGACGAGCCGGCCGGGGCCGCGGGCGAACCCGCCGCCGTCGACCCGGGGGCACCGCTGGCCGTGCGGATGCGGCCGCGGTCGCTGGAGGAGGTCGTCGGCCAGCAGCACCTGCTCGGCCCCCGGTCGCCGCTGCGCCGGCTGGTCGAGGCCGACGAGCCGATGTCGCTGGTCCTCTACGGCCCGCCCGGCACGGGCAAGACCACCCTGGCGCACGTCATCTCGCTGGCCACCAAGCGGCAGTTCGTCCAGCTCTCGGCGCTCGACTCCGGGGTCAAGGAGGTCCGTGCGGTCATCACCGCGGCCAAGCGCGAGCTCACCTACGCGGGCCGGCGGACCGTCCTGTTCATCGACGAGGTGCACCGCTTCTCCAAGACCCAGCAGGACTCGCTGCTCTCGGCGGTGGAGGACCGCATCGTCAGCCTCATCGCGGCCACCACCGAGAACCCGTTCTTCTCCGTGGTCAGCCCGCTGCTGTCGCGCAGCCTGGTGCTGGCGCTGCAGCCGCTGGCCGACGACGACGTCCGCGCCCTCCTGGACCGCGCGCTGAGCAGCGAGCGCGGGCTCGACGGCGCCGTGACGCTGAGCCCGGAGGCCGAGGAGCACCTGGTGCGCATCGCCGGCGGCGACGGGCGCAAGGCGCTCACCGCGCTGGAGTCCGGCGCCGGCGCGGCGCTCGCGGCGGGCGCGGAGGAGATCGACCTGGCCACGCTGGAGACGGCGGTGGCCCAGGCGGCGGTCCGCTACGACCGGCAGGGCGACCAGCACTACGACGTCGCCAGCGCGCTGATCAAGTCCATCCGCGGCAGCGACGTCGACGCGGCGCTGCACTACCTGGCCCGGATGGTCGAGGCGGGGGAGGACCCCCGCTTCATCGCCCGGCGGCTGGTCATCAGCGCCAGCGAGGACATCGGGATGGCCGACCCGACGGCGCTGCAGACCGCGGTCGCCGCGGCGCAGGCGGTGCAGCTCATCGGCATGCCCGAGGGGCACTTCCCGCTCGCCCACGCCGTCGTCCACCTGGCCACCGCCCCCAAGTCCAACGCGGTCACGGTGGCCATGGGGGAGTCGGTCGCCGACGTGCGGGCCGGCCTGGCCGGGCCGGTGCCGCCGGGCCTGCGCGACGCGCACTACGCGGGGGCGAAGAAGCTCGGGCACGGCGGTACCTACCGGTACCCGCACGACGCGCCCGACGGGATCGTCACCCAGCAGTACCCGCCCGACGCCCTGGTCGGGCGCGACTACTACCGGCCGACCCAGCGCGGCGCCGAGGGGCCCGTCGCGGCGCGGCTGCCGAAGCTGCGGGCGATCCTGCGGCGCGGCCGCTGACCACCGGCCCCACCTCTCCCGCGCGCGGCACGGGTCCGGGGGCCCGCCGACTACTGTGATCCCGCCGGGGGAACGGTGCCCGGCCGCAAGCCGACGACGAACAGGAGACCGCGCGTGTCCGCAGGAGAGTGGGCCGGACTCATCGCAGCCCTGGCGCTGGTGCTGCTGGTCGTGCTGCTGGCCGTCCCGCTGCTCAAGCTGGGCCGCACGCTGGACGAGACGACGCTGACCATCCGGCAGGTCCGCGAGCAGAGCCAGCCGATCCTGGCGCAGGCGACCACCACGGTCACCCACGTCAACAGCAACCTCGAGCGGGTCGACGACATCACGGGCAACGCCGCCAACGTGTCGAGCAACGTCGCCGCGCTGACCAGCGTCGTGGCCGCCACCCTCGGCAGCCCGCTGATCAAGGTGGCCGCGTTCAGCTACGGCGTCCGCAGCGCCGCACGCAAGCGCCGCGAGGGCCAGGCCATCGCCGAGGCCGCCCTGCGGGACAAGGAGGCGCGCCGCGCGCGCCGGGCCGCCCGGCGGGCCGCCTGATGCGCCGGCTGTTCTGGCTCGCGATGGGCATCACCATCGGCGCCCTCGTCGTCCGCAAGCTGTCGGCGGCCGCGGAGAAGCTGACGCCGCAGAGCGTGGCCGGTGCGCTGGTGGAGGGCCTGCGGGACCTCGCCGACGCGATCGGCGAGTTCGGTGCCGACGTGCGGGCCGCCGCCTCCGCACGCGAGGACGAGCTGCGGTCGGGGACCGGCCTGGACGCGCCGCTGCCCGAGCGCACGGCCGTCGAGCTGCCCGGCCGGCACAGCGCTCCGCCGCCCGCCCGCTGACCTCCGCCGGCGCCGCCGGACCGGCGCCCCACCCCTGAGAACCCCGAGTAGGACATGCAGACCGCCGAGATCCGCCGCCGCTTCCTCGAGCACTTCGCCGCCCGCGGCCACACCGTCGTCCCCAGCGCGTCGCTGGTCTCGCCGGACCCGTCGCTGCTGTTCACCGTCGCCGGCATGGTGCCGTTCATCCCCTACCTCACCGGCCGCGAGCCGGCGCCGTTCCCGCGCGCGACCAGCGTGCAGAAGTGCGTCCGCACCCTCGACATCGAGGAGGTGGGCAAGACCACCCGGCACGGCACGTTCTTCCAGATGAACGGCAACTTCTCCTTCGGTGACTACTTCAAGGAGGGGGCGATCCAGCACGCCTGGGACCTCGTCACCGGGCGCCTGGAGGACGGCGGGCTGGGCTTCGACCCCGACCGCATCTGGGTCACCGTCTACCTGGACGACGACGAGGCCGCGCAGGCCTGGCACCGCATCGCCGGCCTGCCGGTCGAGCGGATCCAGCGGCTGGGCAAGAAGGACAACTACTGGCACACCGGGGCCGACGGCCCGGGCGGGCCCTGCTCGGAGATCTACTTCGACCGCGGCCCCGAGTTCGGGCCCGACGGCGGACCGCTGGTGGACACCGGCGGCGACCGGTTCCTCGAGATCTGGAACCTCGTCTTCATGCAGTACGAGCTGGCCGACGTGCGCAGCAAGGAGGACTTCCGCGTCGTCGGCGAGCTGCCCAGGAAGAACATCGACACCGGCATGGGCCTGGAGCGGGTCGCCTTCCTGCTGCAGGGCGTGGACAACATGTACGAGATCGACGAGGTCGCCCCGGTGCTGCGCCGGGCCGCGGACCTGGCCGGGGTCACCTACGGCAAGGACCACCACACCGACGTGCAGCTGCGCGTGGTCGCCGACCACGTGCGCAGCGGCCTCATGCTCATCGGCGACGGCGTCACCCCCGGCAACGAGGGCCGCGGGTACATCCTGCGCCGCCTGCTGCGCCGGTCGATCAGCGCGATGAAGCGGCTGGGCGTCGACGAGGCGACCCTGCCGGTGCTGCTGCCGGTGTCCCGGGACGCGATGGGCGCGGGCTACCCGGAGCTGGTCACCGACTTCGCCCGCATCTCCGCGGTCGCCTACGCCGAGGAGGAGGCGTTCCGCCGCACCCTGAGCTCCGGCACCGCCCTGTTCGACACCGCGGTGCGCGAGGCCAAGGCCAAGGGGACGCCGTCGCTGACCGGCGAGCAGGCGTTCTCGCTGCACGACACCTACGGCTTCCCCATCGACGTGACCCTGGAGATGGCCGCCGAGCAGGGTGTCGCCGTCGACGAGGCCGGGTTCCGCGGGCTCATGCAGCAGCAGCGCGACCGCGCCCGCGCCGACGCCCGGGCCAAGCGCACCGGCTCGGTCGACGTGCTGGCCTACCGCCGGCTGCTGGCCGAGCACGGGCCGACCGACTGGCAGGCCTACGAGGCGCTGCGCACCGACTCCCGGGTCCTCGGCCTGATCACGGACCTGGCCGACGACCTGACCGGCTCCGACGGTGCGGCCACGGTCGCGGGCCCCGGCGAGGTCACCCGCGTCGTGCTGGACCGGACGCCGTTCTACGCCGAGTCCGGCGGCCAGGTCGCCGACGCCGGCGTCCTGACCTGGGACGGTGGCCGCGCCGAGGTGCTCGACGTGCAGCGGCCGGTCAAGGGCCTGGTCGCCCACCAGGTGCGGGTCCTCGAGGGCGAGTTGCGCACCGGCGTCGAGCTGACCGCGCAGGTCGACCGCGAGTGGCGGCTGTCGGCCTGCCAGGCGCACTCGGGCACCCACGTGGTGCACGCCGCGCTGCGCCAGGTGCTCGGCCCGCAGGCGCTGCAGTCCGGCTCGTACAACCGCCCCGGGTACCTGCGGCTGGACTTCGCCTGGCAGGGAGCGCTCGGCACCCAGCAGCGGACCGACATCGAGGACGTCGCCAACGCCGCCGTGCGTGCCGACCACGCGGTGACCGCCAGCTACATGACGCTGCCCGAGGCGCGGGCGATCGGCGCCCTGGCGCTGTTCGGCGAGACCTACGGCGAGCAGGTCCGCGTCGTGGAGATCGGTGGACCGTGGTCCCGGGAGCTGTGCGGTGGCACCCACGTGCGTGGCAGCGCGCAGGTCGGCACGCTGGCCCTGACCGGCGAGTCCTCGGTCGGCTCCGGCTCCCGCCGCGTCGAGGCCGCCGTCGGTCTGGAGGGCTTCCGCTACCTGGCCCGCGAGCGCGACCTCGTCCGCCAGCTCGGTGAGCTGCTCAAGACCCCGGCCGACGGCCTGGTCGACCGCGTGAGCGGCATCCTGGCCCGGCAGCGCGAGACCGACCGGGAGCTCGCGGCCCTGCGGTCGCAGCAGACGCTGGCCGCCGCCGGCGCGCTGGCCGCCGCCGCGGCCGACGTCGACGGGATCGCCCTGGTCACCGGCTCGCCGCAGGGCTTGAACGGCGGCGACCTGCGCACCCTCGCGCTCGACGTGCGCGGCCGTCTCGGCGACCGCCCCGCCGTGGTCTTGCTCGCCTCGGACTCCGGGGGCAAGGTGGCCCTGGTGGCGGCCGTCACGCCGGCCGCGCAGGACCGGGGTCTCTCCGCCGGGGACCTCATCAAGGTGGCCGCCGGGCCGGTCGGTGGCCGCGGCGGTGGCAAGGCCGACGTCGCCCAGGGGGGCGGTACCGACCCCGACGGCATCCCCGCGGCCCTCGCGGCCGGCGACCAGGCGGTCCGCGACCGCGCATCCGGAAGGTGAGCTGAGATGCCCGAGCAGCGCTACGACCCCGAGGAGACCGGCCCGGCGGGACCGCGGCGCGTGCAGCGCCCCGCGGTCCCGCCGGCGCGGCCACGTCCGGCCGGCCAGCCGCCGACTCAGGAGCAGCCGGTGCACCACGCCACCACGGAGATCGACCTGCGCGGCGCCGGCTTCCCGCCGGTGCGCAACGAGACCACCGAGATCGACCTGTCCCGCGGCCTGCCCGCCGGTCTGCCGCCGCTGCCGCCGCGCCGCGGCCGGCAGGGCCGCCGGCTGGGCCTGGACGTGGGCACGGTCCGCGTCGGGGTGGCGCTGTCCGACCCGACCGGCACGCTGGCCAGCCCGCTGGAGACCGTCCAGCGCGCCCGCGACGAGTCCGACCTGGACCGGATCGCGGCGCTCGTCGTGGAACACGAGGTGACAGAGGTGATCGTGGGGGAGCCGCGGCACCTGTCGGGTGCGTCGGGCGCCTCGGCACGCGAGGCCCGTGCCTACTCTCGGGCCCTGGCCGGGCGCATCGGCGCCGTGCCCGTGCACCTCGTCGACGAAAGGCTCTCCACCGTGACCGCAGCCGGATCCCTGCGGGCGAGCGGGCTCGACAGCCGCCAGCAGCGCCCGGTGATCGACCAGGCCGCCGCCGTGGTCATCCTGCAGGCGTATCTCGACGCCCAGCGGGGGCGCTCGTGAGCTTCCCGACCCCGCCCGGCGGGCGGGGTCGGCACACCGGGCCGGACGGGGCCGGCCAGTCGCTGAGCGCCTGGGCGGCCGGGCTGCCCCGGCAGCAGGCCCCGGTGCGGCCGGACCCGGAGACCACGGTGGGCCCGGCGCCGGCGGCACCGCCCCGCCGCCGCGCGGGTGTCATCGACCGCGAGCACGCCCCCGACTTCCCGATCGCCGAGTACGCCCGGCACTCCTCGCCCGACGACGACCGCACCGGCCGCATGCCCGGCCTCGGAGACGCCCCGGCAGACCCCCCGCCACCGCCCGGAACGCAGGCCGGCCCCCCGCTGCCCCCGCGGCCGGCCGGCACGTGGTCCCGGCTGCAGCGCCGTGGCGACGTCCCGCCGGACGAGGAGGCCACGGTGGCCCAGCCGGCGGTCGGTTCCGCGGTGCCGCCGCCTCCGGCCGGCGGGTCCGCCGGCCACCCGCACACCTCGCCCCGGCCCGGCCCGGACCGGCCCGATCCCCGCACCACGGGTGCCCCCGCCCCGGACGCGCACGACGCCCACGGCGACCACCTCCCGGGCGACCACGAGCCGGGCGGCCACGACGGAGCCGACCACGACGACGACGCGACCGGCGGCCTCGAGGTCATCGGCGACGACGGGCACCCCGACGACGGGCACCCCGACGACGGGCATCCCGACGACGAGCATGCCGACGACGGGTATGCCGTGTCCGGCCCGCGCCGCCGACGGCGCAGGCCGCTGGCCGTCGTCCTCTCCCTGGTCGTGCTCGCCGCGCTCGTGGGCGGCATCGTCTACGGCGGGAAGGCGCTGATCGACCTCGTGAACCCCGCCGCCGAGGACTACGCGGGCGCGGGCACCGGCAGCGTGCAGGTGCGGGTGTCCGACGGTGACACGCTCAGCGACATCGGCCGCACGCTCGTCGACGCCGACGTGATCGCGTCCGTGCGCCCGTTCGTGACCGCCGCCGAGTCGCGGCCGGCCGCGCGGGGCATCCAGCCCGGCGTCTACGGACTGCGCCAGCAGATGAGCGGCGAGGCCGCACTCGACCTGCTGCTCGACCCGGCCAGCCGGCTGTTCTCCCGCGTCACCATCCCCGAGGGCTTCACCGTCACCCGGGTGCTGGAGCGGCTCGCCGAGGAGACCGACACCCCGGTCGAGGAGCTCAACGCCGCGGCGGTCGACCCGGCTGCCACGGGGCTCCCGGCGTACGCCAACGGGCTGCTCGAGGGCTGGCTGTTCCCGGCCACCTACGACTTTGAGCCGGAGACGACGGCGGCGCAGATGCTGGCGACGATGGTCAGCCGGACGGTGCAGACGCTGGACCGGCTGGGCGTGCCCGAGGACCAGCGGCTCACCGTGCTCACCAAGGCGAGCCTGGTGCAGGCCGAGGCGGCGCTGCCCGAGGACATGGGCATGGTCGCCCGGGTCCTGGAGAACCGGCTGGGCATCGGCATGGCGCTGCAGCTGGACAGCACGGTCAACTACGCCACCGGGAACACCGGGATCACCACCACCGCCGAGGACCGGGCCAACCCCTCGCCGTACAACACGTACTACGCACCGGGGCTGCCCCCGGGCGCGATCGGCAACCCGGGCGAGCAGGCGATCAACGCGGTGCTCGACCCGACGCCGGGCCCGTGGATCTACTTCGTCACGGTGAACCCCACCACCGGCGAGACCCGCTTCGGGACCACCGCCGAGGAGCACGCGGCGAACGTGGCGCTGTTCCGGCAGTGGCTGGCGGAGAACCCGGACTGATGCGGGCGGCGGTCCTCGGCCGGCCGGTGACGCACTCGCTGTCCCCGCTGCTGCACCGGGCGGCCTACGCCGCGCTCGGCCTGACCGACTGGACCTACGACGCCCTCGACGTGGGCGTCGAGGAGCTGCCCGAGCTCATCGCCGGCCTGGGACCGGAGTGGCGCGGCTTCTCGGTGACGATGCCCTGCAAGCAGGCCGCGGTGCGTGCGGCCGACGTCGTCGACCGCCTGCCGCGGTTGCTGGGCGCGGCCAACACCCTGGTGCGGACGGTGGACGGCGGCTGGCGGGCCGAGAACACCGACGTCGGCGGCGTGGGCGCGGCGCTGCAGATCGGGCTGTCGCTCGACGCCGCCGAGCCCGTGCCGCACGCGGCGCTCCTCGGCGCCGGCGGCACCGCGGTGGCGGCCGCCGTCGCGCTCGCGTCGCTGGGGGCCGAGCACGTCGACGTCGTCGTCCGCGAACCCGCGCGGGCCGGCGAGGTGACCCGCGTGCTCGACGCCCTGGGCGTCGCCTCGACCGTGCACCGCCTGGCCGGAGCCGCGGTGAGCGCGCCGGTCGTGGTGAGCACCGTGCCCATCGACGGCCAGCCCGGGCTGATCGACCTGGGGTGGCGCGCCGGGCAGACCGTGCTCGACGTCCTCTACGCGCCCTGGCCGACCCCGCTGGCGGCTGCGGTGACGGCAGCCGGCGGGGCGGTGATCGGCGGCCTGGAGGTCCTCTTCTGGCAGGCCACCGCCCAGGTCGAGCTCATGACCGGCCACCCGGCACCGATCGAGGAGATGCGCCGGGCGCTGGACGCCCGCACCGGGGCCGGGCGCTGACCGGCGGCGGGCTCGGCACCGGCGGCGTCCCGCTCGACCCGTGGGCCGTCGCCGCCGTCGCGGGCACCTGCGCGCTGGCTGCCGGGCCCTGGCTCGCCCGGCGCAGCGTCCGGCTGGCGGCCGGCGACGAGGACGCCCGGCCCGGTCCAGGGCGCGTCCTCGTCACGTCGCTGCTGCTCGGGCTGCTGGTCGCGGGGGTGCTGCAGCTGACCGGGGTCCGGCCCGCGGCGGTGGCGCTGGTCTGGGCGTCCGGCGCCGGCCTGCTGCTCGCGGCGGTCGACGTCGCCGTCCACCGGCTGCCCGACCGGGTGCTGGTCCCGGCGGTCGCCGCCTGCCTCACCGCGCTGGTGGTCGACGCCGCCGCGACGGGCAGCTGGCCGGCGCTGGCCCGGGCCGTGCTGGCCGGCGCGGCCGCGTTCGCCGTCGCGGCGCTCGCCGGCGCGCTGTCCGCGGGCGGGCTCGGCTTCGGTGACGTCAAGCTGCTCGGGCTGCTCGGGGTGCTGCTGGGCTGGGCCGGCTGGGGGGTGCTGCTCGCCGGGGTGTTCCTCGGGTTGCTGGTCGGCGCGGCCGGCTCCCTGGTGCTGGTGGCGACCCGCCGCGCCGGCTGGCGCACCGCCGTCCCGTTCGGGCCGCCGCTGCTGGCCGGGGCCGTCCTCGCCCTCGCCCTGACGGTGCCGGCACCCCTCGTCTGAGGCAGGTGCCCCGCCGCGGCGCGCAGGCCCGCGCCGCGCCCAGCGGGCGGGCCGGGGGAGCGGGACCGGCGGCTGGCAGAATCGCCGCCATGTTGCGCTGGCTGACCGCCGGTGAGTCGCACGGCCCTCAGCTCACCGCCATCCTCGAGGGGCTGCCCGCCGGGGTCGCCGTGCAGACCTCCGACCTCGACGTCGACCTGGCCCGCCGCCGGCTGGGCCACGGCCGCGGCGCGCGGATGTCGTTCGAGCAGGACGCCGTCTCCCTCACCGGCGGGGTGCGGCACGGCCGCACCCAGGGGGGGCCGATCGCCGTCCAGGTGGGGAACACCGAGTGGCCGAAGTGGCAGACGGTCATGGCCGCCGACCCGGTCGACGCCGAGGTGCTCGCCGGTCAGGCCCGCAACGCCCCGCTCACCCGCCCGCGGCCGGGCCACGCCGACCTGCCGGGCATGCAGAAGTACGGCTTCGACGACGCCCGGCCGGTGCTCGAGCGCGCCAGCGCCCGCGAGACCGCGGCGCGCGTCGCGCTCGGCGCCATCGCGAAGGCGTTCCTCCGCCAGGCCCTGGGCGTGGAGGTCGTCAGCCACGTCGTGGCGATCGGCCCGGTCGTGGCCCCCGACGGGCTCGTCCCCGGGCCGGGGGACAACCCGCGGATCGACGAGGACCCGGTGCGGTGCGCCGACCCCGGGACCAGCGCGGCGATGACCGCCGAGATCGACGACGTGCGCAAGAACGGCGACACCCTCGGCGGCGTCATCGAGGTCGTCGTGCACGGCCTGCCGCCGGGGCTGGGCAGCCACGTGCACTGGGACCGGCGGCTGGACTCGCGGCTGGCCGGCGCGCTCATGGGGGTGCAGTCGGTCAAGGCCGTCGAGGTCGGCGACGGCCTGGAGACCGCCCGCCGCCGCGGCTCGGTCGCCCACGACGAGATCGTCCTCGCCGACGGCCGGATCCAGCGGCTGTCCGACCGTGCGGGCGGCATCGAGGGCGGCATGACCAACGGCGACGTCGTCCGCGTCCGCGCGGCGATGAAGCCGATCTCCACGGTGCCGCGGGCGCTGGCCACCGTCGACGTGGCCACCGGGGACGCCGCCGTCGCGATCAACCAGCGCAGCGACGCCTGCGCGGTGCCCCGCGGCTCGGTCGTGATGGAGGCGATGGTCGCCCTGGTGCTGGCCGACGCGGCGCTGGAGAAGTTCGGCGGCGACTCGCTGGCCGAGACCCGCCGCAACGCGCAGGCCTACCTCGACGCGCTCCCGATCCGATGAGGCGGGCCGATCCGATGAGGCGGGCCGATCCGATGAGGCGGCCGGTCCCGTGAGCGGCCCCGTGCTGGTCCTGGTCGGGCCGCCCACCTCCGGCAAGACCACGGTCGGCCGGGCGGTCGCGGCCGCCCGGGGGCTCGCCTTCCGCGACACCGACGCCGACGTCGAGGCGGCCACCGGCAGCCGGGTCGCCGACCTGTTCGTCGACCACGGCGAGGAGCACTTCCGCCGGCTCGAGGCCGACGCGGTCGCCCGGGCGCTGGCCGAGCACGACGGCGTCCTCGCCCTCGGCGGTGGCTCGGTCCTCTCCGAGGCCACCCGTGCGCTGCTGGTCGCCCACGGCCGGGCCGGCGGCACCGTCGTCTGGCTCGACGTCGACCTCGCCACCGCCGCCCGCCGGGCAGGGTTCAACCGCGACCGCCCGCTGCTGGCGGTCAACCCCCGGGCGGTGCTGCGCACGCTGCTGGAGGCGCGCGCGCCGCTCTACGCCGAGGTCGCCACCGCGACCGTGCACACGGGCGACCGCCCGTCGGAGGAGGTCGTGGCCGAGGTGCTCGCCGCCCTGCCCGCGTCGACGGAGGTGCCCCGGTGAGGCGGGTGTCCGTCCCGGGGGAGAAGCCCTACGAGGTCGTCATCGGCCCCGGGGCGCAGACCGAGCTGGCGCTGGTGCTGGCCGGCACTCCGCGCGCCGTCGTCGTGCACGCCCCGCCGCTGGCCGCGCTCGCCGGCGCCGCGGTGGAGACGCTGCAGACCGCCGGTGTCGCCGCCGAGGCCGTCGTCGTCCCCGACGGCGAGGCGGCCAAGACCGCCGAGGTCGCGGCCGGCGCGTGGGAGGAGTTCGGGCGGCTCGGGCTGACCCGCAGCGACGCCGTCGTCGGCGTCGGCGGGGGAGCGGTCACCGACCTCGCCGGCTTCCTCGCCGCCACCTGGGTGCGCGGCGTGCGGGTCGTGCACCTGCCCACCAGCCTGCTCGGCATGGTCGACGCCGCCGTCGGTGGCAAGACCGGCATCAACACCGGGGCGGGCAAGAACCTCGTCGGCGCTTTCCACCCGCCCGCGGGCGTGCTCGCCGACACCGACGTGCTCGCCGGGTTGCCCGAGGCGGAGTTCCGGTCGGGCCTGGCCGAGGTCGTCAAGTGCGGCTTCATCGCCGACGGCCGGATCCTGGAGCTGCTGGAGGCCGACCCCACCGGCCGCCGGGACACCGCCGAGCTCATCGAGCGCGCCGTGCAGGTCAAGGCCGACGCCGTCGGCGAGGACCTGTTCGACACCGGCCGCCGCGAGTTCCTCAACTACGGGCACACGCTCGCGCACGCCATCGAGCGGGTCGAGGACTTCGGCTGGCGGCACGGCGAGGCCGTCGCCGTCGGGCTGGTCTTCGCCGCCGAACTGGGCGGCCAGGCCGGCCTGCTCACCCGCGCCGAGGTCGACCGGCACCGCGCCCTCGTCGAGGCCCTGGGCCTGCCCACGCGCTACACCGGGGACTGGGCGACGATCCAGGGCGTCATGCGCATCGACAAGAAGGCCCGGGGGGCGACGCTGCGGTTCGTCGTCCTCGACGGGATGGGCCGACCGCGGATCCTGACCGACCCCGACCAGGCGTGGCTCGACGCGGCGTGGACCGCCGTCGCCGCGTGACGACCGAGACGACGGAGGCAGCGTGACCATCCAGGTCCTCAACGGCGCCAATCTCGGCCGGCTGGGCACCCGCGAGCCCGAGGTGTACGGGACGACGACCCACGCCCAGCTCGTCGAGCTGGTCGAGGCCGCCGGCGCGCAGCTCGGCCTGCACGTCCGGGTGCGCCAGACCGACGACGAGGGCGAGCTGCTGCGCTGGGTGCACGAGGCCACCGACGCCGGCGACCCGATCGTGGTCAACCCCGGCGGATGGACGCACACCTCGGTCGTGCTGCGGGACGCGCTGGCGTCGGCCACGGCCCCGGTGGTCGAGGTGCACATCAGCAACGTGCACGCCCGGGAGGAGTTCCGCCGGCACTCCTACGTCTCGCCGGTCGTCTCCGGCGTGATCGCCGGGCTCGGGGTCGACGGCTACGTGCTGGCGCTGCGCTGGCTGGCCGCCCGGGACGCGCGGTGAGGCGACAGCGAGCGAGCCTCGCAGCGAGCCCTGCGAGCGAGGAGCGGAGCGAGCGCGGAGCCGAGCGGAGGGCACGGTGAGCCGCCCGGCGCAGCGCAGGGAGCGGCTGCGGGGCATGGCCGCCGCGCGCGGGCTGGACGCCGTCCTGGTGACCGACCTGCGCAACGTCCGGTACCTGACCGGGTTCACCGGCTCCAACGGGGCGCTGCTGCTGCGCACCGACCGGCCCGACCTGTTCGGCACCGACGGCCGGTACACCACCCAGGCCGCCACCCAGGTGCCCGATCTGGAGGTCGTGGTCGACCGCGGCACCGTCGGCGCGCTCGCGCGGGCCGCGGTGCGCGACGGGGCCGGCCGCATCGGCTTCGAGAGCCACGTGGTGACCGTCGACGGCCTGGCCGCCCTGGAGGAGGTGCTCGCCGAGGCCTCCGGGGGCGCCACGCCGGAGCTGACGAGCGTCCGCCGCGCGGTGGAGGAGCTGCGCGCGGTGAAGGACGACGACGAGATCGCCGCCCTGCGCCGGGCCTGCGCGATCGCCGACGCCGCCCTGGCCGAGCTCGCCGCCGAGGGTGCGCTGCGGCCCGGTCGCACCGAGCTGCAGGTCGGCCGCGAGCTCGATGCGCGGATGATGCACCTGGGCGCCGAGGGTCCGTCGTTCGAGACGATCGTCGCCGCCGGCCCCAACTCCGCGATCCCGCACCACCGGCCCGATGCGTCGGTGCTGCGCGAGGGCGACTTCCTCAAGCTCGACTTCGGCGCGATCGTCGACGGCTACCACTCCGACATGACCCGCACGCTGGTTCTCGGGCACGCGGCGGACTGGCAGCGCGAGATCCACGACCTCGTCGCCGCCGCGCAGGCCGCCGGCCGGGCGGCCCTCGCGGTGGGGGCCGACGTCGTCGCGGTCGACGCCGCCGCCCGCGACGTCATCGCCGCGGCCGGCCACGCCGAGCACTTCTCGCACGGCCTCGGGCACGGCGTGGGGCTGCAGATCCACGAGGCGCCGGGCATCGGCCCGCAGGGCGCGGGTAGGCTGGCCGCCGGCATGGCCGTCACCGTGGAGCCGGGGGTCTACCTGCCCGGCCACGGCGGGGTCCGGATCGAGGACACCCTGGTCGTCACGGACGACGAGCCCGAGTTGTTGACCCTCACGAGCAAGGAACTGCTGGTCATCTGATGGCTACCACCAACGACCTCAAGAACGGCATGGTCCTCAACCTCGACGGCCAGCTGTGGGCCGTCACCGAGTTCCAGCACGTCAAGCCCGGCAAGGGCGGCGCCTTCGTGCGGACGACGCTGAAGAACGTGCTGTCGGGCAAGGTCGTGGACAAGACCTTCAACGCCGGCACCAAGGTCGAGACCGCCAACGTCGACAAGCGGAACATGACGTATCTGTACAAGGACGGCACCGACTTCGTCTTCATGGACGGCGACACCTACGACCAGATCCACGTCCCCGAGGGCACGGTCGGCGGCGGCGCGGACTACCTGCTGGAGAACACCGAGGTCGTCGTCGCGGTCCACGACGGGACGCCGCTGTACGTCGAGCTCCCGGTCACCCTCGAGCTGGTCGTCCAGCACACCGATCCGGGCCTGCAGGGTGACCGCTCCACCGGTGGCACCAAGCCCGCGACGCTGGAGACCGGCGCGCAGATCCAGGTGCCGCTGTTCGTCAACACCGGCGACAAGCTCAAGGTCGACACCCGCGACGGCCGGTACCTCGGCCGGGCCAACTGACGCCCTCCCCGCCGGCCCGGAACCAGCGACCCCGCATGGCTGCCCGCAGCAAGGCCCGCAAGCGCGCCGTCGACGTCCTCTACGAGGCCGACCTGCGCGGCTCCGACCCGATGGACGTGCTCCGCGACCGCATCGCGGAGGGCCAGCCGCCGGTGGCCGAGCACACCGTGCGGCTGGTCGAGGGCGTCGCCGGCAACGCCGCCCGGATCGACGAGCTGATCGGCACCCATGCCCGGGGCTGGTCGCTGCAGCGGCTGCCCGACGTCGACCGCGCCATCCTGCGCATGGCGACGTTCGAGCTGCTGTGGGCCGACGACGTGCCCGACCCGGTCGTGATCGACGAGGCGGTCGAGCTCGCCCGGTCGCTGTCGACCGACGACTCGCCCTCGTTCGTCAACGGCGTGCTCGGCGCGATCCTCGACGCCGAAGTGCCGGCCTGAGCTCCGCTCCCCACCGGCTCGGCGCTCAGGGGCGACGGCCGGTGCCCGCCGCGGCCAGCATCGCGGCCAGGCGGGCGCTGGACTGGCGCCGGTGCGCCCGCCTCAGCGCGGGGCGGCGGTGCGCGGCCAGCACCAGGTCGCGGTTCGGGACGGGCGGCGTGGCGACGGGCACGGGGGAGCTCCTCGGGCTGGGCTCGACGGCTGATCTGCTGACGTCCCGGACGCTACGAGCGGCCACTGACAGTTCCCTTGCAGACGGCTTGCGAGCGCCTGGGCCGCGTGGCTCCCCGGACGTCGTCGGGCGTTGTCCCCGCACCGGCCAGGACAGGACGGCCGGTGGCCGGTCACGGGACAAAGCCCCGGCGTCGGACGTCCGTCGCCCGGGGACGTCCGTCGCCCGGACCCGGCCCGGACCCAGCCCGGAACGCCCGCGAGGCCCGGCCCCTGACGGGACCGGGCCTCGCTCGTGCGTCGCGGTTCAGCGGGGGGTGCGGCGGCGCTCCCAGTTCGGGTTGGGCTCGGCGTCCTCGTCGTCCCCTCCGGCGATGCCCTCCATGCCGGGGGAGAGGACGCCCCACTCGATGAGCCGGCTGGTCAGCTCGTCGGGGCTCATGTCGTAGATGATCGCCAGCGACTTGAGGTCCTCGGCGCGGATGCTGAGCACCTTGCCGTTGTAGTCGTGGCGCTGCGCCTGGATGGTCGAGGCGTAGCGGGCCAGCGGCCCCGCCTCGTCGGCGGGCAGCGAGCCCAGCGACTCCAGGTTGAGCACGATCTTGGTCGTCGCGGTCACCGCCGAGCTCGGCCGCGGGTCGGGCAGCAGCTCGGAGACCGGCACGCCGTAGAAGACGGCCAGCTCCGAGAGCCGCTGCACCGTCACGGCGCGGTCGCCGCGCTCGTAGGAGCCGACCACGACCGCCTTCCAGCGACCGTGCGACTTGTCCTCCACCCCCTGCAGGGAGAGCCCCTGCTGGTTGCGGATCGCGCGGAGCCGGGCACCGAGGGCCCGTGAGTAGTCGGTGCTCATCCCGTGTCGCTCACTGTCCGTCGTCGTTCGTGGGGCGCTGTCGTCACTCACCGTACTGGTAGGCGGGTCGCCGCGACAGCGGGCCACTCCTGGGTGTCACATCCTCCACCAGCCACTACGCCTCCGGGGAGTTCGACGCGCGGCGCCGCCGTGGCGTTCCGGTGGCGGTGCGGGTGGCCTGCGGGTGGCGTTCCCGGTGGTCACCGCGGTGCCGGTCCCGGCCGTTCCGCCGCCCGGACCGGGGCCCGCGGGCGCACGAACCGGTCCAGTACGGTGGAAGCCGGTCCACCCCACTCCTTTAACGACCCGTCCGGTGAGGCGGGGAAGGAGGCCTGATGGCCGGCTCGCCCCCGGCTGCCCCGAGCAGCCGCGATCCCCGCGGTCCCGCAGCGCCCGGTGCGCTGCTGACCGCCTCCGACGTCGCCCGCGTGGTCGACCGGATGGCCCACCAGCTCATCGAGAAGTGCGGGGGCGGGGCCGACGACCGGCCGACGCTGGCCGATCTCGTCCTGGTCGGCATCCCCACCCGCGGTGCCCCGCTCGCCCGCCGGCTCGCCGGCCGCGTCGAGGCATTCTCCGGCACGCCGATCGACGTCGGCACCGTCGACATCACGCTCTACCGCGACGATCTGCGACTGCGCGGCGTCCGCGCGCTCGAGGACACGGTGCTGCCCGGTGCCGGCATCGACGGCCGGCTGGTGGTGCTCGTCGACGACGTGCTGTTCTCCGGCCGCTCGGTCCGCGCCGCCCTCGACGCGCTGCGCGACCTCGGCCGGCCGCGGGCGGTGCAGCTCGCGGTGCTGGTCGACCGCGGCCACCGGGAGCTGCCGATCCGCGCGGACTACGTCGGCAAGAACGTGCCGACCTCCCGCAACCAGTCGGTGCGCGTGCGGCTGGCCGAGGTCGACGGGGCCGACGAGGTGGTCGTCACGGAGGCGGACGCGGGAGGCGACAGCGAGTGAGCATCGCAGCGAGCGCCAGCGAGCGAGGAGCGGAGCCAGCGCGGAGCCACGCCGGGGGGCCCGCGTGAAGCGGCACCTGCTGGAGGCCGCCGACCTCGACCGCGCCGACGCCACCCTGGTGCTCGACACCGCCGGCCAGATCGAGGCGGCCCTGACCGGGCGCGAGGTCAAGAAGCTGCCGACCCTGCGCGGGCGCACGGTGGTCAACCTGTTCTACGAGGACTCCACCCGCACCCGGATCAGCTTCGAGCTGGCCGCCAAGCGCCTGTCCGCCGACGTCATCAACTTCTCCGCCAAGGGCAGCAGCGTCTCCAAGGGGGAGAGCCTCAAGGACACCGCGCTCACCCTGGAGGCGATGGGCAGCGACGCCATCGTCATCCGGCACGGCGCCTCCGGCGCCCCGCACCAGCTCTCCTCCTGGGTGCGCGGCAGCGTCGTCAACGCCGGCGACGGCACGCACGAGCACCCCACCCAGGCGCTGCTGGACGCCTACACGATCCGCCGGCGGCTCGGCCGGCTGGACGGCGTCCGGGTGGCGATCGTCGGCGACGTGCTGCACAGCCGGGTGGCCCGCTCCAACGTGCGGCTGCTGCATACCCTCGGCGCCGAGGTCACCCTCGTCGCGCCGCCGACGCTGCTGCCGGTCGGCGTGGGCAGCTGGCCGGCGGAGGTCTCCTACGACCTGGACGCCGTCCTGCCCAAGGCCGACGTGGTGATGATGCTGCGCGTGCAGGCCGAGCGGATGAACGCGTCGTTCTTCCCCAGCGCCCGCGAGTACAGCCGGCGCTACGGCCTGGACGCCCGGCGGGTGGCCGCGCTGGGGGACGACGCGATCGTCATGCACCCCGGCCCGATGAACCGCGGCATGGAGATCGCCGCCGACGTCGCCGACTCGGTGCGCTCCACCATCGTCGAGCAGGTCGGCAACGGGGTCTCCGTCCGCATGGCCGTCCTGTACCTGCTGCTCGGAGGGGCCCCGCAGTGACCTCGTACCTGATCAAGGGGGCCCGCCTCCTGGGCGGCGACCCCGCCGACCTGCTGCTGAAGGACGGGCGGATCGCCGCCGTCGGCGACAGCCTGGCCGCGACCGGCGTCGAGGTGCTCGACGCCTCGGGCCTGGTCGCGCTGCCCGGGCTGGTCGACCTGCACACCCACCTGCGCGAGCCGGGCCGGGAGGACGCCGAGACCGTCGAGACCGGCAGCCGGGCCGCCGCGCTGGGGGGCTTCACCGCCGTCCACGCGATGGCCAACACCGACCCCGTCGCCGACACCGCCGGCGTCGTCGAGCAGGTGTGGCGGCTGGGCCAGCAGGCCGGGCTGGTCGACGTCGTCCCGGTCGGCGCGGTCACCGTCGGCCTGCGCGGCGAGCGGCTGGCCGAGCTGGGCGCGATGGCCGACTCGGCGGCGACCGTGCGGGTGTTCTCCGACGACGGGCACTGCGTCGCCGACCCCGCGCTGATGCGCCGCGCGCTGGAGTACGTGAAGGCCTTCGACGGCGTCGTCGCCCAGCACGCCGAGGAGCCGCGGCTGACCGCGGGCGCGCAGATGCACGAGGGCGACCGCTCCGCGCGGCTGGGCCTGACCGGCTGGCCCGCCGCCGCGGAGGAGGCGATCATCGCCCGCGACGTGCTGCTGGCCCAGCACGTGGGCGCCCGGCTGCACGTCTGCCACGTGTCGACCGCCGGGTCGGTGGAGATCCTGCGGTGGGCCAAGGCCCGCGGCGTGGACGTCACCGCCGAGGTCACCCCGCACCACCTGCTGCTCACCGACGCCTGCGCCGAGGGCTACGACCCGGTGTTCAAGGTGAACCCGCCGCTGCGCACC
Organism: Trujillonella humicola; assembly: GCF_046233715.1. Classification (NCBI taxonomy): domain Bacteria; kingdom Bacillati; phylum Actinomycetota; class Actinomycetes; order Geodermatophilales; family Geodermatophilaceae; genus Trujillonella; species Trujillonella humicola. The sequence goes on from NZ_JBJNRJ010000018.1 coordinate 66,407, forward strand.
GACACCGATGTCACGGCCGTGAGGCTCGGACTGGCCGACGGGACGATCGACTGCGTCGCCACCGACCACGCCCCGCACGCGGTGGAGGACAAGGAGTGCGAGTGGGCGCAGGCCCGTCCCGGGATGCTGGGGCTGGAGCAGGCGCTGGCGGTCGTGCAGGACACGATGGTCGAGACCGGCCTGCTGGACTGGGCCGGCGTCGCCGACCGGATGTCGGTGCGCCCGGCCGCCATCGGGCGGCTGACCGGTCACGGCCGGCCCCTCGCCCCCGGCGAGCCCGCCAACCTGCTGCTGCTGGACCCGGCCGGCCGGTCGGTGGTCGACCCGGGCGCGCTGGCCAGCCGCAGCCGCAACAGCCCCTACGCCGGGCGGGAGCTGCCCGGCCGCGTCGTCCACACGTTCCTGAGAGGTGTCCCGACAGTGACCGACGGCAAGGCGGCCCGATGAGCGCGATCCTCGTCCTGGAGGACGGGCGCACGTTCCGCGGCGACACCTACGGCGCGACCGGGACGACGGTCGGCGAGGCGGTCTTCGCCACCGGCATGACCGGCTACCAGGAGACGCTGACCGACCCGAGCTACGCCGGGCAGATCGTCGCGATGACCGCGCCGCACATCGGCAACACCGGCGTGAACGGCGAGGACGACGAGAGCAGCCGGATGTGGGTGGCCGGCTTCGTCGTCCGCGACCCCGCGCGCCGGCCGGCCAACTGGCGGGCCACCGGCAGCCTGGACGACGAGCTGGTCGCCCAGGGCGTCGTCGGCATCAGCGGCATCGACACCCGCGCGCTCACCCGGCACCTGCGCGAGCGCGGCGCCATGCGGGCCGGCATCAGCACCGAGCTGGACGGCGAGGAGCTGCTGGCGCGGGTGCGGTCGGGCGAGAGCATGGTCGGCGCGGACCTCGCCCCGACGGTGAGCACCGGCGAGGCGTACGTCGTGCCGGCGGTGGGGGAGAAGCGGTTCACCATCGCCGCGCTCGACCTCGGCATCAAGACCGCCACCCCGCGCCACCTGGCCGAGCTCGGCGTCGAGACCCACGTGCTGCCCTCGACCGCGACCGCCGAGGAGCTGCTGGCGGCCGGCCCGGACGGCGTCTTCCTCTCCAACGGCCCGGGTGACCCGGCCGCCGCCGACTACGCCGTGCGCGCGGTGCGCGGGGTGCTCGACGCGCGGCGGCCGTTGTTCGGCATCTGCTTCGGCAACCAGATCCTCGGCCGGGCGCTGGGCCTGGGCACCTACAAGCTGCGCTTCGGCCACCGCGGGCTGAACCAGCCGGTGCTCGACCGGGTCAGCGGCACGGTGCGGGTGACCAGCCACAACCACGGTTTCGCCGTGGACGCCCCGCTCGACCGGCCCACCGACACGCCCTACGGGCCGGTGGAGGTCAGCCACGTCGGCCTCAACGACGACGTGGTGGAGGGCCTGCGGCTGCTCGGGGCGCCGGCGTTCAGCGTCCAGTTCCACCCGGAGTCCGCGGCCGGCCCGCACGACGCGGCGCCGCTGTTCCAGCGGTTCGTCGACCTGATGGAGACCACCCGCAGCGGTGGGGCCGCGGTCAGCCCGGCCCCCGTCGTCGAGCACAGCACGGGGGAGAAGGCCTGATGCCCAAGCGCACCGACATCGAGCACGTCATGGTGATCGGCTCCGGGCCGATCCTCATCGGCCAGGCCGCCGAGTTCGACTACTCCGGCACCCAGGCCTGCCGGGTCCTCAAGGCCGAGGGGCTGCGGGTCAGCCTGGTCAACAGCAACCCGGCGACGATCATGACCGACCCGGAGATCGCCGACGCCACCTACGTCGAGCCGCTGACCCCGGAGTTCGTCGAGCGGGTCATCGCCAAGGAGCGCCCCGACGCGCTGCTGGCCACCCTCGGCGGGCAGACCGCGCTGAACATCGCCATCGGGCTGTACGAGAACGGCGTCCTGGAGAAGTACGGGGTCCGGCTGATCGGCGCCGACGTCGACGCGATCAACCGCGGCGAGGACCGGCAGAAGTTCAAGGACATCGTGCGCTCGATCGGTGCCGACGCGCCCCGCTCGCGGGTGTGCGGCAGCGTCGAGGAGGCGCTGGAGACCGCGGCCGAGGTCGGCTACCCCGTCGTCATCCGGCCCTCGTTCACCATGGGTGGCCTGGGCTCGGGGTTCGCCACCGACGAGGCGATGCTGCGCCGCATGGCCGGGCACGGGCTGGCCGACTCCCCGGTGCACACCGTGCTCATCGAGGAGTCGGTGCTGGGCTGGAAGGAGTACGAGCTCGAGCTGATGCGCGACCGCAGCGACAACGTGGTCGTCATCTGCTCGATCGAGAACGTCGACGCGATGGGCGTGCACACCGGCGACTCGGTGACCGTCGCCCCGGCGATGACGCTCACGGACGTCGAGTACCAGCGGATGCGCGACGTCGGGATCGCCGTGCTGCGCGAGGTCGGGGTGGACACCGGCGGCTGCAACATCCAGTTCGCCGTCAACCCCGCCGACGGCCGGCTCGTGGTCATCGAGATGAACCCGCGGGTGTCCCGGTCGAGCGCGCTGGCGTCGAAGGCCACCGGCTTCCCGATCGCCAAGATCGCCGCGAAGCTCGCCATCGGCTACACGCTCGACGAGATCACCAACGACATCACCGGGGTCACCCCCGCGGCCTTCGAGCCGACGCTGGACTACGTCGTGGTGAAGATCCCGCGCTTCGCGTTCGAGAAGTTCCCCGGCGCGGACCCGCGGCTGACGACGACGATGAAGAGCGTCGGCGAGGTCATGGCGATGGGCCGCAACTTCCCCGAGGCGCTGGGCAAGGCCATGCGCTCGACGGAGACGAAGGTCGCCGGTTTCTGGACCGGCGCTCCCGACACCCGGTCGGCCGAGGAACTGCTCGACGTCCTGCGGACGCCGGTCGACGGCCGGCTGTACACCGCCGAGCAGGCGCTGGCCGCCGGGGCCACCGTCGAGGAGGTGGCGGCTGCCAGCGGTTTCGACCCGTGGTTCGTCGACCAGATCGCGCTGGTGCAGGAGGTCGCCGCCGAGCTGCGCGACGCTCCCGCGGTGACCGCGGCGCTGCTGCGCCGGGCGAAGCGGCACGGCCTGTCCGACCGGCAGGTCGCCGCACTGCGCCCGGAGCTCGCCGGCGAGGACGGCGTCCGCACGCTGCGCTGGCGGCTGGGCATCCGGCCGGTCTACAAGACCGTCGACACCTGCGCCGCGGAGTTCGCCGCCCGGACGCCGTACCACTACTCGTCCTACGACGAGGAGACCGAGGTCGAGCCGCGGGACAGGCCGGCGGTGCTGATCCTGGGCTCCGGGCCGAACCGGATCGGCCAGGGCATCGAGTTCGACTACTCCTGCGTGCACGCGGTGATGGCGCTGCAGGACGCCGGCTACGAGGCGGTGATGGTCAACTGCAACCCCGAGACCGTCTCCACCGACTACGACACCGCCGACCGGCTGTACTTCGAGCCGCTCACCTTCGAGGACGTCCTCGAGGTGGTCGAGGCCGAGCGCGCCGCGGGCCCGGTCGCCGGGGTCATCTGCACCCTCGGCGGGCAGACGCCGCTCGGCCTGGCGCAGCGGCTCAAGGACGCCGGCGTGCCGGTGCTGGGCACCTCGCCGGAGGCGATCGACGACGCCGAGCACCGCGGCGCCTTCTCCCGGGTGCTCGCCGACACCGGGCTCCAGGCGCCCAAGCACGGGACGGCGACCACCTTCGCCGAGGCCCGCGCGATCGCCGCCGAGATCGGCTACCCGGTGCTGGTGCGGCCCTCCTACGTGCTCGGCGGCCGGGGCATGGAGATCGTCTACGACGAGGGCACCCTCGAGGCCTACATCGCCAAAGCCACCGACGTCAGCCCCGAGCACCCGGTCCTGGTCGACCGCTTCCTGGAGGACGCGGTCGAGATCGACGTCGACGCCCTCTACGACGGCGCCGAGCTGTACCTCGGCGGGGTCATGGAGCACATCGAGGAGGCCGGCATCCACTCCGGCGACTCGGCGTGCGCGCTGCCGCCGATCACCCTCGGCGACGCGGACATCGCGAAGATCCGCAGCGCCACGGAGAAGCTGGCCGCCCGCGTCGGCGTCCGCGGTCTGGTGAACGTCCAGTACGCCATCAAGGACGACATCCTCTTCGTCATCGAGGCCAACCCGCGGGCCAGCCGCACGGTGCCGTTCGTCTCCAAGGCCACCGCGGTGCAGCTGGCCAAGGCCGCCGCCCGGATCGCCGTGGGCGAGTCGATCGCCGACCTGCGGCAGGCCGGCGTGCTGCCCCCCACCGGCGACGGCGGCGACCTGCCCGCGGACATGCCGATCGCGGTCAAGGAGGCCGTGCTGCCCTTCAACCGGTTCCGCACCGTGGAGGGGCACAACGTCGACACCGTGCTCTCGCCGGAGATGAAGTCCACCGGCGAGGTCATGGGCCTGGACACCGGCTTCGGCACGGCCTTCGCCAAGTCCCAGGCGGCCGCCTACGGCTCGCTGCCCACCGACGGCACGGTGTTCGTGTCGCTGGCCAACCGGGACAAGCGCTCGGCGATCTTCCCGGTCAAGCGGCTGGCCGACCTCGGCTTCCGGATCCTCGCCACGGCGGGCACCGCGCAGGTGCTGCGCCGCAACGGCGTCGACTGCGAGGTCGTCGGCAAGTACAGCGAGGGCCCGGGCAACTGCGTGGAGCGGATCCTGGCCGGCGACGTCGACATGGTCGTCAACACCCCGTTCGGGTCGCCGGGCAACAGCGGTCCGCGCCTGGACGGCTACGAGATCCGGGCCGCCGCCATCAGCGCCGGCGTCCCGAGCATCACGACCGTTCAGGGCATGGCGGCCGCGGTGCAGGGCATCGAGGCGCTGCGGGCCGGTGACATCGGCGTCCGGAGCCTGCAGGAGCTGCACGCCGCCCTGGCGGCCGGCCGGTGACCTCCTACCTGACGCAGCCGGCGCCGCCGGCGGACTCCCGGCCGGTGCAGCGCGAGGCCGAGGTGCTCGCCGCCCGACCCGTCGGGGCCTACGTCGAGCTGACCCTGGGCGCGCCGGAGATCGCCGGGCTGGCGCAGCCGGGCCAGTTCGTGGCGTTCGCCGTCGGCGGCCCGCTGTCGGCGAACCTGCTGCGCCGCTCGATCGCCATCGCCGGCACCGGCGAGGAGACGGTCGGCGTCGTCGTCGCCCCGCACGGGCCCGGCTCGACCTGGCTGGCGCAGCGCCGGCCGGGGGACGTCGTGGACGTCGTCGGCCCGCTCGGCCGGCCCTTCCCGCTGCCGGAGCCCGGGACGACCGCCCTGCTGGTGGGCGGCGGCTACGGGGCGGCGGCGCTGGTGGGGCTCGCGGCGCTGCTGCGCTCCCGCGGCTCGCGGGTGCTGGCCGTCAGCGGCGCCGCCGACGCCGCGCGGCTGTGCTCGGTGGGGGAGCTCCGGGCGGTCGCCGACTGGGTCGAGGTCACCACCGACGACGGCAGCGCCGGGCGCGCCGGCCGGGTGACCGTCGCCGTGGACGACCTCGTGGGGGAGGCCGGCATCGCCTACGCCTGCGGGCCGATGCCGATGCTGCGGGCGGTCGCCGACGCCGCGACCGCCGCGGGGGTTCCCTCCTACGTCGCCGTCGAGGAGTCGATGGCCTGCGGGATCGGCGTCTGCATGACCTGCGTCCTGCCGGTGGTGGGGGCCGACGGGCTCACCCGCTTCTCGCGGTCCTGCACCGAGGGACCCGTCTTCGGCGGGGACCGGGTGCGCTTCGCCGACGTCGGCTCGCTGCCGTGGGACGTCGTGGGCGCCGACGCGATGGGGGTGGTCGCCCCGTGACCGCGGTCGGTACCCGCCGAAGTGGCCACTTCGGCGGGGGGCCGGGGACGGCCGTGGACATGACGACGGCCCTGGGGTCCGCGCCGCTCGTCGGCCCGGTGCTCACCGCGTCGGGCTGCTCGGCGTTCGGCCGCGAGCTCGAGCCCTTCGTCGACCTGACCGGCCTGGGCGCCGTGGTCACCAAGTCGGTCCAGCTGCGTCCCCGCTCCGGGCGGCCGACGCCGCGGATGGCCGAGACCCCCAGCGGGATGATCAACTCCATCGGCCTGCAGGGCCCCGGTATCGACGGCCTGCTGGACGGTGAGCTGCCCTGGCTGGCCGAGCGCGGAGTGCCCGCGTTCGTCTCCATCGCGGGCACCCGGGTCGAGGACTTCGCCGAGCTGGCCACCCGGCTGCGCGGCGTCCCCGGCGTCCTGGGCCTCGAGGTCAACATCAGCTGCCCGAACGTCGAGAGCCGCGGTGAGGTGTTCGCCTGCGACCCGGTCGCGGCCTCCGACGTGGTCGCCGCGGTGCGGGACGCCGCCGACCCCGCGCAGCCGGTCTACGCCAAGCTCAGCCCCGACGTCACCGACATCGTCTCGGTGGCCCGCGCGGTCACCGGGGCCGGCGCCGACGGGCTGTCGATGATCAACACCCTGCTCGGGCTGGTCATCGACCCCGGCACGATGAAGCCGGTCCTCGGCGGGGTCACCGGGGGGCTCTCGGGCCCCGCCGTCCGCCCGGTCGCCGTCCGCTGCGTCTGGCAGGTCCACGCGGCGCTGCCCGAGGTGCCGATCCTGGGCATGGGCGGCATCCGCAACGGCCTGGACGCCCTGCAGTTCGTCCTCGCCGGCGCGTCGGCGGTCAGCGTGGGGACGGCGGTCTTCAACGACCCGTCGGCGACCGCCCGGGTGCACCGGGAACTGGCCGGCGCCCTGGCGGAGCGCGGGTTCTCCTCGCTGCGCGAGGCCGTCGGGTACGCGCACCGATGAGCGCCGCGTTCGGCGCGCGGCTGGCCGACGCCGTCGCCGCCCGCGGGCCGCTGTGCGTCGGCGTCGACCCGCACCCGCCGCTGCTGGAGCGCTGGGGCCTGCCGGACTCGCCGGAGGGGCTGGCGCGCTTCACCGACGCCGTCGTCGACGCTCTGGCCGGCACCGTCGCCGTCCTCAAGCCGCAGATGGCCTTCTACGAGCGGCACGGGTCCCGGGGGGCCGCCGTCCTGGAGGACGCCGTCGCCCGGGCCCGCGCGGCCGGCGCGCTGGTGCTGCTGGACGCCAAGCGCGGTGACATCGGGTCGACGATGGACGCCTACGCCGACTACCTGCGTCCCGACCACCCGCTCGCCGTGGACGCGCTCACCGTCAGCCCCTACCTCGGGCCCGGCTCCCTGCAGCCCGCGGTCGACACCGCGCGGCAGCACGGGGGCGGGCTGTTCGTGCTCGCCCGGACGTCGAACCCGGACGCGGGCACCTTCCAGCACGCGGTCGTGGGGGAGCGGTCGGTCGCCCAGGTCGTCGTCGACACCGTCCGCGGCTGGAACACCCCGGAGTGGGTCGTCGGGGACCCGCTGCCGGACATCGGCTCCGCCCGGGACGTCGCGAGCCGGTTCGGCCCGGCCACGGGGTCGTTCGGGGTCGTCGTGGGCGCCACCCTGGCCGAGCTCGACGTCGACCTGACCGGGCTGGGCGGGCCGGTGCTCGCCCCGGGGCTCGGCGCGCAGGGCGGGTCGCCGGAGGACCTGCGCCGGTTGTTCGGACGCGGCGCCGCCGTCGTGCCCACCGTCTCACGGGACGTGCTGACCGCCGGACCCGGCGCCGCCGGGCTGCGCGCCGCCGCGCAGCGGTGGGCAGAGGCGCTGGCCCGGTGAGACGGGGGCCGGGGGCCGGGGGCCGGGGGCGCAGTGACGGCCGAGCCGGGCGACGACCCGGCGAGCGTGCGGGCGGCGCGAGCCCCGTCCGCCGGGGACGTCCTCGCGCGGTGCGCCCGACCCGGCTCGGGCAGGCCCACCTGCGGGCACAGCGTGCCGGAGGAGGCCACCGGCGTGTCATGCGACGTGACGACGGTGTGGCGCACCTCGTAGCGTACCGGAACCACTCCGGTGCGTAACCCGGTTGACCTGCCTCCTTGACGGAGGGTCATCACGGAGGTGGACGGAGGGTGAACGCGACGGCACCCGATGCCGGGAAAATGTGGCGGAGGCGGGCGTGACCTGCGGATATACGGTTACTAGGTTGTGCGTCAGGCTCCTCCGGGAGTGCCACCTCGACCCAGCACAGCCACCAGCCGGGGTCCACCGTCGCCGGCGACGACACGATCGGATCGCACCGATGCCCCTTCCCAGTCTGTCCCCCGAACAACGCGCCGCCGCCCTGGAGAAGGCCGCCGCGGCGCGCAAGTCGCGCGCCGAGCTCCGCGAGAAGCTCAAGAGCAAGGGCGCCACCGTCGGCGACGTCCTCCGTCAGGGCGAGAGCGACGAGGTGATCGGCAAGATGCGCGTGAGCGCCGTCCTCGAGTCCCTCCCCGGCGTCGGCAAGGCGCGTGCGGCCAAGATCATGGAGCGGCTCGAGATCTCCCCGACCCGCCGGGTCCGGGGGCTGGGCGCCAACCAGCGCCGGGCCCTGGAGGCGGAGTTCGGCGGGGAGCAGGTGGCGGCCGACCAGGTCCCCGCCGACGCCGCCAACTGACGCACCGACCGGAGAGAACGAGGACGACGACGAGTGGTGCCCGACGCGCCCACCTGCCCGCCGCCGGCGCGGCTGACCGTGCTCTCCGGCCCCTCCGGGGTCGGCAAGGGAACGGTGGTCGCCGAGGTGCGGCGGCGCTACCCGGAGGTCTGGCTGTCGGTGTCGGCGACGACCCGGCGGCCGCGCCCCGGTGAGGTGGACGGCGTCCAGTACCACTTCGTCGACGACGGCGAGTTCGACCGGCTGATCGCCACCGACGGCCTGCTCGAGTGGGCCGAGTACGCGGGCAACCGGTACGGCACGCCGGTGGCCCCGGTCCGCGAGCGACTCGCGGCCGGGGCCCCGGCCCTGCTGGAGATCGAGCTGCAGGGCGCGCGCCAGGTCCGGTCCCGCGACGCCGGGGCGCAGCTCGTCTTCCTCGCCCCACCCTCGTGGGCCGACCTCGTGAGCCGGCTGGCCGGCCGCGGGTCCGAGCCGCCGGAGGTGCAGGAGCGCCGGCTGGCCATCGCGCAGGCGGAGCTGGACGCCGCCGGAGAGTTCGACGTGGTCGTGGTCAACGACGACGTGGCCCGGGCTGCGGACGAGTTGGTAGGATTGCTGACTGCGCCCTCGCCGGACCTGTGCCGCGGTGGCGCTCACGAGTGAGCCAGGCCCTCCGGCCGGCCACTCCCGCTGACCGATCTGAGGAGCACGCCCACCCGTGTCCGGAGTCGCACCTGCCCCCGAGGGCATCACCAACCCGCCGATCGACGAGCTGCTCGAGCGGACCAGCAGCAAGTACGGCCTGGTGATCTTCGCCGCCAAGCGTGCGCGGCAGATCAACGCCTACTACAGCCAGCTCTCCGAGGGCCTGCTGGAGTACGTCGGCCCGCTGGTCGACACCGCGCCCCAGGAGAAGCCGCTCTCGATCGCGCTGCGCGAGATCAACGAGGGCCTGCTGACCCACACCGCCGGCGAGAACTGAAGAAGGACCCCCTCGCCCCCCACCGCTCGCGAGCTCGCGGCGGGCCCCTGCGAGAGGGCCGTTCCACGGTCCTTTGGGATGACGCCTCCGGTCCGTTGACCGGGGGCGTCGTCGTGTGATGGGCAGTGCCGCAGGCGCGTGTCACACCCCGGAGGTGCGCGGGGGAGGATGAGGGCATGAGCCGGATCGTCCTGGGCGTCAGCGGTGGCGTGGCCGCCTACAAGGCGGCCCTGCTGCTGCGTGCGCTGACGGAGGCGGGGCACGACGTGCGCGTCGTCCCCACCCCCGGCGCCCTGCACTTCGTCGGCGCCGCGACGTTCGAGGCGCTGTCGGGCAACCCGGTGACGACCGACGTCTGGTCCGACGTCCCCGAGGTGGCCCACGTGCGGATCGGGCAGACCGCCGACCTCGTCGTCGTCGCTCCGGCCACCGCCGACCTGCTGGCCCGCGCCGCGGCCGGGCGAGCCGACGACCTGCTCACCGCCACGCTGCTCACCGCGCACTGCCCGGTCGTCTTCGTGCCGGCGATGCACACCGAGATGTGGCTGCACCCGGCGACTCGGGACAACGTCGCGACCCTGCGCCGCCGCGGCTCGATCGTGCTGCCGCCCGCCGTCGGCCGGCTGACGGGTCCGGACTCCGGGCCGGGGCGCCTGCCCGAGCCGGCCGACGTCGCGGCGCTCGCGCAGCTGGTGCTCGCCTCGGGTGCGCCCGCGCTGGCCCGGGACCTGGCCGGGCGGCGGGTCGTGATCAGCGCCGGCGGCACCCGCGAGCCGCTCGACCCGGTCCGCTACCTGGGCAACAGGTCGTCCGGGCTCCAGGGCTGGGCGCTGGCCCGCGTGGCCGCGGCGCGCGGCGCCGAGGTCGTGCTCGTCGCCGCCAACGTCGAGGCGCCGGCGCCGTTCGGGGTCCGGGTGGTGCCGGTCGGCACCGCCGAGGAGCTGCGGACGGCGATGCGGCAGGAGGCAGGGGGCGCCGACGTCCTCGTCATGAGCGCGGCCGTCGCCGACTTCCGGCCCGGGACCGTCGCCGCGACCAAGCTGAAGAAGGGGTCGAGCGCCGAGCCCTCCGCCGTCCCGCTGGTGCGCAACCCCGACGTGCTCGCCGAGCTCGTCGCCGGGCGGGCGCCCGGGCAGCTCGTCGTCGGCTTCGCCGCCGAGACCGGCGACGCCGAGGGTGACGTGCTCGCCCACGGCCGGGCCAAGCTGGCCCGCAAGGGCTGCGACCTGCTCGTGGTGAACGACGTCTCCGGCGGGCAGGTGTTCGGCAAGCCCGACAACGCCGCCGTCGTGCTCGGGGCGGACGGCTCGGTGACCGAGCTGCCGCCGGGGAGCAAGGACGCCGTGGCCGCCGGCATCTGGTCGGCCGTCGTCCCCCGTCTGACCGGAAAATAGTCACCCGCACTGGAACTCGACGGACGCGCTGCAGCGGACCTCGGCGGCAGTCGGCGAGGTCGGCTGGAGTGTGGGGTCAGGCGG
>NZ_JBJNRJ010000019.1:0-4671 GCF_046233715.1 Trujillonella humicola
GGTTCGACACGACATCCTCCTGGTCGGGTTGGGACACCAAGCCCGTTCACCCCACCAGGGGGATGTCCTGAATCTCCAACCCGCTCAGGTCGTTACTACCGCCCTCCTCGCCCGTCCGCCCGTCCGCCCGTCCGCCCGGTCGCCCGGTCGCCCGGTCGCCCGGCCGCCGGCGAGGCGCTGCCGGGCGTGGCGACCACGCAGCGTCAGGGACGCGCGGCGCCACGCCCGCGATCACGGACGATCTCGTTCCCGAGGCACGGTGTGTCGCGACGAGCACGCCTACCGTTCCCCGGGTCCGGGCGGTGCGTCCCGCTCCGCCAGGAGCGGCCGGCCGGACGCCGCCGAACTCCCTGCCGGCAGCCGGCCGGCCGAGGGACCGGGGACCCATCGCAGTCCCGGGGTGAAGCACGCGTGGCCGCAGGCGGCCGCCGTGCCGGGCGTCTTCCCGCCCGAACCCGTCAGCTAACCCGGTAGGCGGCCGTGGAAGAGAGGAACACCGCCGCCCCATGGCGCGCTCGCACGTCCCCGCCCGCCGGCTCCCCGGCACCCGCACCCTCCTCGTCCTCGCCGCCGCGGGCAGCCTGGCCATCGCGCCGGCCCCGGCGCTGGCCGCTCCCGAGGACCAGGCCCCCACCAGCTCCCAGGAAGCCGGCGAGCTGCTGGCCGCTCGGGCGCACGACCTCGAGGTGGTGACCGAGGAGTTCAACGAGGCCCGCGAGCGGCTGCGCGCCGCCGAGGCCGACGCGACTGCCGCGGCCGAGGCGGTCGCGGCCGCGGAGGCGGCGCTGGCCGGCGCACGCGACGACGTCCGTGACGTCGCCCGCAGCGTCTGGACCGGCGAGCGGCTCGGCACGCTGCAGGCGGTGCTCACCAGCGAGTCGCCCGACGACCTGCTGGACCGGGTGGCGTTCCTGCAGACCATCGCCGACCACACCAACGGCGTCCTCGACCAGGCGGTCGCCGGCGACGAGGCCGCCGCGTCCGCGCGGGCGCAGGCCGAGGCCGCCGCCGTCCAGGCCCGGGCGCTGCTCGACGAGGTCACCGCCCAGCAGGCCGCCCTCCAGGAGCAGGTCGCGGCGTTCCAGGCCGACTACGACCGGCTGGTCGCCGAGGAGCGGGCGGCCCGGGAGGCGGCCGAACGGGCCGCCGCCGAGGCCGCCGCGGAGGCCGCCGCGCAGGCCGCCGCCGGGCAGGCCGGGGACGACGCCGCCCCGGCTCCTGCACCGTCCGCCGGGCAGCCGGCTCCCGCCCCGTCGGCGCAGCCGGCCCGTCCGGCCCCCGCCGCACCTCCGCCGCCGGTCACGGTCCGCGCGCCCGGTCCGGCGGCGCAGGTGGCCGTGGACACGGCGCTGGCCCAGCGTGGCGACCCCTACGTCTGGGCAGCGGCCGGACCCGACGCCTTCGACTGCTCCGGGCTCACCTCGTACGCCTACCGGGCGGCCGGGATCTCGCTGCCGCACTCCAGCCGGATGCAGTCGCAGATGGGCACCCCGGTGTCCCGGGCGGACCTGCAGCCCGGCGACCTGGTGTTCTTCTACAGCCCGGTCAGCCACGTCGGCATGTACATCGGCAACGGGCAGACGGTGCACGCCTCCACCTACGGGCAGCCGGTGAAGGTCGCCCCGGTCGACTCGATGCCGGGCTACAACAGCGCCCGCCGCATCGTCTGAGTCCCGCCGACCGCCGAGCGGCCGGGGGCCCCGCCGGCCGCTCAGGCGCCGCGGCCCCGGTCCCCGGGGACGTCGGGCTCGACCGGCCCGTCGAGCAGCACGTCCTCCTCGATGACGACGGCCGGCTGTCCCGGGGCGCCCTCGCCCGGGACGACCTCGCCGACGACCACGGTCTCCTCGACCACCGCGGTCTCCCGGGGCGCCGGCGGTACCGCCGCGGTCTCCCGCTCCGGTCGCTCGGTGCCCGACCGCGTCGCCGCCACCGCCGCGGCGGCCGCCCCGGCGACCGCGGCCGCGCCGGCGGCGACCGCCTTGCCCGAGACGCCGGCCTTGCCGCTGTCGCCGTGCGACCCGACGGCGGCGTCCGCGCCGGGCGTGCCGACGTCGAGGTGCTCGTTGATGGCGCCCCGCCAGGCGCCGCTGGCGTACCCCTCGCTCTCGACCAGGGCCTTGAACCGCTCGAGGTCCGAGCGCACCTGGCGCTCGACGATCCCCAGGGCGTCGCCGGCCTTCTCGACCAGGCCCTCGGGCTCGTACTCCAGCTCCAGGTGCACGATCGTCGAGCCCGGGCCGGCCGGCTCGAACCGGACCGCGCCGGCGTTGGTGGCGCCGCTCGTGGCCGCCCAGGCGACCTTCGAGTCGGGTACCTGCTCCAGCACGGTCGCGTCCCACTCGCGGCGGACGCCGCCGATCTCGGCCACCCAGTGCAGGTGCGCGTCGTCGACCTGGCGCACCTCCCGCACGCCGCCCATGAACGCGGGGAAGTCCTCGAACTGCGTCCACTGGTCGTACGCGGTCCGCAGCGGGACGTCCACCTGCATCGACTTCTCGACCTTCGTGGTCATGCCGTTCCTCCTCGGGTCGGGGCTCCGGAAGCCGGACGGCGCGGGCATACCCCTCTCCTCGTGACCCGACGCCCCGACGGCGCGCCGCCCCGGGCAGGCTGGCCGGCGTGACCGCGCTGCCCCTGCCCCCGGTCCCCGCCCGGGTCGTCGCCGCCCCGATGGCCGGCGGGCCGTCCACCGCCGCGCTGGCCGCGGCCGTCGGGGAGGCCGGCGGCCTGGGCTTCCTGGCCGCCGGCTACCGCACCGCCGACGACGTGGCCGAGGAGGCCAGCCGGTTGCGCGGGCTCAGCTCGGCGGCCTTCGGCGTCAACGTCTTCAGCCCGACCCCGACCCCGCCGGAGGAGGCGGCCCGGGTGGGCGCGTACGCGGAGCTGCTGGCGCCGCGCGCGGCCGCCCTGGGCGCCCGGCTGGGCGAGCCGGTGCACACCGACGACGAGCACGACGCGAAGGTCGACGTCCTCGCCCGGCTGCGGCCGGCCGTCGTCTCCTTCGCCTTCGGCCTGCCCCCGGCCCGCTCGGTGGAGGTGCTGCACGCCGCGGGGGTGCCGGTCTGGCTCACGGTCACCTCGCCGGAGGACGCGGTCGCGGCAACCGCGGCCGGTGCCGACGCGCTCGTCGTCCAGGGCTGGGAGGCCGGCGGGCACCGCGGCGGCGGGTCCGACGCCGAGCCCGCGCAGCTGGGGCTGCTCCCGCTGCTCGCCCTGGTCCGCCGGGTCACCGGCCTGCCGCTGATCGCCGCCGGCGGGATCGCCGACGGGCGCGGCGTCGCGGCCGTGCTGGCCGCCGGCGCGTCCCTGGCCCAACTCGGGACGGCGTTCCTGCGCTGCCCCGAAGCCGGCACGGCCCCGGTGCACGCCGCCGCGCTCGCCGGGGACCGGCCGACCACCGTCACGCGGGTGTTCACCGGCCGGCGCGCCCGCGCGCTGGTGAACCGGGCGACGGCGGAGCTCCCCGCCGACGCCCCGGCCGCCTATCCCGACGTGCACGCGCTGACCCAGCCGCTGCGGGCGGCGGCGCGGGCGGCCGGAGACGCCGAGGAGCTGCACCTGTGGGCCGGCCAGGCGCACCGGCTCGCCGAGGCCGTGCCGGCCGGTGAGCTGGTCGCCCGGCTGGCCGCCGAGGCCCGGGAGGCGCTGGCCGCGGCCCGCTCCTAGACCAGCGGGCGCAGCGCCTCGGGCAGCGGGGTCGTGGGTCGGCCGGCCAGCCGGGAGAGGTCGCCGGTGGCCGATTCGAGGGCACCCTGCGCGATGGCGGCGTCCATGCCGGCGACGAAGCGCGCGGTCGGCTCGTCCAGCCCCACCCCGGTGAGGACGGCGACGTGCTCGTCCGTGGTGAGCCGCCGGTAGGAGACCTCGCGGCCGAGCACCTCGGCGCAGGCGGCGGCGAGCTCGTCGAAGGTCCAGGCGGTGTCGCCGGAGAGCTCGTACACCCGGCCCTCGTGCCCCTCGCCGGCCAGGACCGCGGCGGCCGCGGCGGCGTAGTCGGCGCGGGCCGCGCTGGCCACCCGGCCGTCCCCGGCGCTCGCCGAGACGGTGCCGGTGGCGGCGGCCTCCTGCAGGGCCTGCGCGTAGTTCTCGGTGTACCACCCGTTGCGGAGCAGGACGAACGGGACGCCGCTGGCCCGCACGTCGGCCTCGGTCTGCCGGTGCGTCCCGGCCAGCGCGAGCGGGCTGTCCTCGGCGCGCAGGATGCTGGTGTAGGCGACCAGCGCGACGCCGGTGCGGGCGGCGGCGTCGAGGACGGTGCGGTGCTGCTGCACCCGGGCGGCCGGGTCGGAGCCGGAGACGAGCAGCAGCCGGTCGCCGGCGGACAGGGCGGCGTCGACCGTCGCCGCGTCGTCGTAGTCGATCCGCGCGACGCGGACACCGCGGGCGGCCAGGCCGGTCAGCTCCTCGACCCGGCGGCCGCCGGCGACGACGTCCTCCGCCGGGACACCTCGCGCCAGCAACTCCTCGACCACGAGGCGGCCCAGGTGCCCGGTGGCCCCGGTGACGACGATCGACATGCGTTCCTCCTGCGGTGCATCGACGGGCACCGGCGTGCCCCTGCGGGCCGCAACCCCGCGCGCTCCCGAGGTGTTCCAACCTTCAACCTCTTCCCCGGCCGGCCCTTCCCGCCGAAGTGGCCACTTCGCCGGGACGTCAACCCTGGGTTGA
>NZ_JBJNRJ010000019.1:4681-26435 GCF_046233715.1 Trujillonella humicola
GGGGGCGCGCATCGCACCCCGGAGGGGGCCCCCCCCGCCGCCTCCGGTGCAGATCCCCGTCCGGCTCGACGACCTCATCGACTCCATCCGCACGGTCCACTCCGACCCGCTCCAGCAGCTCACCGACGCGGTGCTCGTCGCGGACGCCGTGGGGGAGATCGCCGACTCCCTCATCGGCCACTTCGTCGACCAGGCCCGCCGCCAAGGCGCCTCGTGGACCGACATCGGCCGCAGCATGGGGGTCACCAAGCAGGCGGCGCAGAAGCGGTTCGTCGGCCGCGCCGACAAACCGGTGGACCCGCAGGAGGGCTTCAGCCGGTTCACCCCACGAGCCCGCAACGTCGTCGTTGCCGCGCAGGAGGAGGCGCGCGCCGCCGGGGCGGTCGAGGTCTCCCCTGCCCACCTCGTGCTCGGCCTGCTCCGCGAGCCCGACGGCATCGGCGCCCGCGTGGTCGCGGCGCACGCCGGGTCGCCGGACCGGGTCCGGGCGGCGGCCTCCGCCACGCTGCCACCGGCGTCCGGCGCACCGGTCCCGGCGCTGATCCCCTTCGACGAGGCGACCAAGGCCGTGCTCGAGGGCACCTTCGACGCCGCACGGCGACTGGGTCACGAGTACGTGGGGACCGAGCACCTGCTGCTCGCGCTGCTGGAGCAGGAGTCCGGCGCGGGGCTGCTCACCGGCCTCGGCGTCGACGCGGCCCGGGCGGAGGAGGAGATCACCACGGCGCTGCGCACCGCGGCCGAGGCCGCCGGCGGGTCGGGCGCCTGAGGCGGCTCAGGCCGCGCGGATCGCCGAGACGTCGAACTCGATCTGGATCCGGTCGCTGACCAGCACCCCGCCGGTGTCCAGCGGGGTGTTCCAGGTGAGACCCCAGTCGCTGCGCCGGATCGCCAGCGCGCCCTCGAACCCCACCCGGGCGTTGCCGAACGGGTCCATCGCCGAGCCGGTCAGCGCGAAGTCGACGCTCACCGGCCGGGTGACGTCGCGGATCGTCAGGTCGCCGGTCACCCGGAAGACGTCGTCGTCGATCTGCTCCACCGCGGTCGAGGTGAACACGATCGCCGGGAAGGCCTCGACGTCGAGGAAGTCCGGCGAGCGCAGGTGCGCGTCCCGGTCGGGCTGGCCGGTGTCGACGCTGGCGGTCGCGATCCGCAGGACGACCCGGCTGGCCGGCGGGTCCGCCGCGTCGAGGTGCGCCTCCCCCTCGAAGTCGCGGAACGAGCCGCGCACGGTGGTGACCATGGCGTGGCGGGCCCGGATGCCGATGCGGGTGTGCGCGACGTCGACGACGTAGTCCCCGCTCACGTCGGTCAGCGCGGTGGTCGCCGCGTCGAAGTCGGCGGGGTCCGCGTCGGGAGCGCGGTGCTTGGCCACGGTCGTCGTCCCTCCCACAGGTGGTCCCCATCCTCCCCGACGGCGACGCCCGTGGCAGACCGGGGGCGGGCGGGCGCCTCAGCCGGCCAGCGGCCGGCGCGCCCGCCGGCGGCCGAAGGCCTGGCGGACCCGCTGCCGGCGGTTGGGCGTGCGCTCGGCGTCGAGCAGCTGGGTGTCGGCGAGCAGCTGCTCGGCCGGGCCGAGATCGGGCGGGTCGAAGGGCACCAGCGACCGGCCCGCGGGCCGGCGCAGCTCCTCGACGGCGGCGAGCAGCGATCCCCCGTGCCGCTCGACGGCGCCGGCCACGTCCCCCGGCTCGACCCCCAGGTGCTCGGCGAGCAGCCGGTCCCGGAGGGCCACCACCGAGGCCGCCACGGACGCGTGGTCCCCCTGCTGCGCGGCGACCTCGATGCTGAGGTCGCACTCGGTGTCCAGCCCCATCGACCGGTTGTTCAGGTTCGCCGAGCCGATGCGCAGCAGCCGGTCGTCGACGACGAGCACCTTGGCGTGGACGTAGATCGACCGCCGTCCCTCGGTGACCGGCACGTACAGGCGGAAGCGGCCGTGCCGGTCGGCACGCCGCACCATGTCCAGCAGCGCCGCCCGGGCCGAGCCCATGGCCTTCTCCTCCAGCCAGCCCCACGCCTCGTGCGGGTTGAGGACGACGAACTCCGGGCCGTCGTCCTCCCGCAGCCGGTCGGCGATGGCCTCGGCGATGCGGCGGTTGGCGAAGTACTGGGTCTCGATGTAGACGGTCCGCCGCGCCGCGGCGATCGCGGCCAGCCACAGCAGCTCGATCTCGTGCACCAGCGTCGTCCCGCCGTGCTCGGGGCGGGTCCGCGAGATCGCGACGTCCACGTCGGTGAGGAACGGCTCGACGCCGTCGGGCCAGCAGGCCTCGACGTCGGTCACCGGCTCCAGCCGCTCGCCGGTGGCGCTCTCCCAGCGCTCGCGCGCGAGGTCCCCGACCGCCCGCGCGGCCGGGCCGGTCACCAGGCTGGTCACGTCGTGCCAGGGCATCGTCGGCCGGTGCGAGCGGGGTCGCACCCGGAGCGGGTGGCGGTCGCGGTGCTCGGGGGTGTCCCAGCGGTCGGCGGTCACGTCGATGCCGCCGGCGAAGGCCAGGCAGTCGTCGACGACCACGATCTTCTGGTGGTGGGCGCCGCCGACCGGGTGGTGGGTGTCCACGGCGAACGTCAGCCGGTCCGGTGTGCGGCGGTTCAGCAGCAGGATCGGCGCCAGCCCGCGCGCCAGCGCGTACGCCATGCCCAGGTCCCACTGGAGCACGCCGATCTCCAGCTCCGGGTTGGCCCGGACGGCGGCCTCGAGCACCCGCCCCAGCCGGTCGTCGCGGGGCCGCCCGCCGGCTGCGGGGTCCAGCCGGATCCGGGGGTCGAAGTCCCAGCCGATGAACAGCACCCGGCGCCGGGCGTCGCGCACCGCCTTCTTCAGGGTGGCGAAGTAGTCGGCGGCGTCGACGAACACCGCGTGCCGGTCGGCCCGCTCGATCCGCCAGCAGGTCTCCCCGGGCACCAGCATTCGGCCGCCGGTCACGGCCGGCACCGGCGGCGTCACCGGCTCCCGCGGGCTGGGTACGCGCAGGCCGGGCGAGGTCGTCGTACCGCCGTCGGAGGACACCGGGGCATTGTGCGCCCCCGGTGTCCTGCCGGGGTGCCCCCGCGCCCACGGACCACCCGGTCGGCCGACCGGCGACGCCGCTGGTCAGCCGGGGGACGCCGGGCGGGCGGCGGCGCGGCGGGCGGGCCCGACCAGGTCGGCGACGGTGGCGCGGGCGCCCCGCTCCCGCAGCGAGGTCAGGGCCCAGCGGTAGCTCGCGGCGAGCCGCGGGTCGGCGGCGAGGTCGCCGAAGACGTCGGGGTCCCCCAGGAACGCCAGTGGCTCGGCGGCCTGCCGGTCGGCCCGGGCGCCCAGTTCCCCGGCGCGGGGGTCGACCAGCGCCAGGGGCAGGCCGGCATCGTCGTCCCCCTCCGCCGTCCGCGCCCAGCCGGCGAGCACGGCGGCCGAGCGGCGGATCTCCCCGCCGCGCTCCAGGTTGGCCCGGATCACCGGCAGCAGGAACTGCGGGACGCGGTCGGAGGCGTTCTCCCGGATGCGGTCGAGGGTGTCGCGGACCTGCGGGTTGGCGAACCGGCCGACGAGCTCGGCCTTGTACCGGCGCAGGTCGATGCCCGGTACCGGGGCCAGCGTCGGGGTGGCCTCCTCGTCGAGGTAGCCGCGCAGGAACTCCCGGAACAGCGGGTCCTGGCAGGCCTCGTGCACGTAGGTGAGACCGGCCAGCCGGCCGAGGTGGGCCAGCACCTGGTGCCCGGCGTTGAGCAGCCGCAGCTTCATCAGCTCGTAGGGGGCGACGTCGGCGACCACCTGCACGCCGACGTCCTCCACCGGCGGCCGCCCGCCGGGGAACGCGTCCTCCAGCACCCACTGCGTCCACGGCTCGCAGACGACCGGCCAGGCGTCCTCGACGCCGAACCGGGAGGCGAGCTCGGCGCGGTCGTCGTCGGTGGTGACCGGCGTGATCCGGTCGACCATGGAATTCGGGAACGGCACCTCGGCGGCCACCCACTCGCCCAGCTCCGGGTCGCGCAGCGCGGCGAACGCGGCGAAGCTGCGGCGGGCCAGGTCGCCGTTGTGCGGGATGTTGTCGCAGCTGACGACGGAGAAGGGCGGAAGGCCGCGCGCCCGCCGGCGGGCGAGGGCCTCGACGACCAGGCCGAAGGAGGTGCGCGGCGCGGCGCCCGCGGCCAGGTCCGCGCGCACCGCCGGGGCGTCGGCGTCGAACTCCCCGGTGGCCGCCGACGTGTTGTACCCGCCCTCGGTGACGGTGAGCGAGACGATCCGGGTCACCTCGGCCGCCATCCTCTCGACCACGGCCTCGGGGTCGTCGGGGGCGAACAGGTACTCGACGATCGAGCCGACCACCCGCGCGTCCAGGTACCCGTCGGGGTGCTTGACGACGAGCGTGTAGAGGCAGTCCTGGGCGGCCATGACCGCGGCCATCCGCCGGTCGCCGGGCAGCACGCCCACCCCGCAGATGCCCCAGTCCCCCGCCCGGCCGGACTCCAGCAGCCGGTCGACGTAGAACGCCTGATGGGAGCGGTGGAAACCGCCGACGCCGAGGTGCACGATGCCCGGCCGCACCGCGGCGCGGTCGTAGCGCGGCGTCCAGACCGAGGGGCTCAGCGAGGTCAGGGTGGAGGCGCTCAGCCGCGGCATGCGCGGCCCCTACCCACCCCGACGGTGGGACGCACGGACCGGCGACGGCCGTGCGCATCCGGGTTCCCCCCGGTCGCGAGCGGGTCCACCATGGGCCTCCGCCGCCCCGTCCGCGCCACGGAGGGAGGGTTCCGTGACCTCTCCGCAGACGTCTCCGCAGACCTCTCCGCACCTGCCGGCGCCACCCTCGCCTCGGCGTCCCGCCCGGCCGGGAGGGGGCGCACCGTGACCTCCCTGGCACCCCGGCCCATCGTCAGCCGCCCCGGTCCGGAGCGGCCCGTCGTCAAGGGCTCGCAGCTGACGGCCCTGCTGCGCACCACCGATCACAAGACGATCGGGCTGATGTACCTGGTGACCTCGTTCGTCTGGTTCATCGCCGGCGGGCTGATGGCGATGCTGATGCGCGGCGAGCTGGCCCAGCCCGGGCTGCAGTACCTCTCCCCCGAGCAGTACAACCAGCTCTTCACCATGCACGGCACGATCATGCTGCTGCTGTTCGCCACCCCGCTGTTCTTCGCGTTCGGCAACCTGGTCATGCCGCTGCAGATCGGCGCGCCCGACGTCGCGTTCCCGCGGCTCAACGCCCTGTCGTACTGGCTGTTCCTGTTCGGCGGGCTGATCGCCGCAGCGGGCTTCCTCACGCCCGGCGGCGCGGCCGACTTCGGCTGGTACGCCTACACGCCGCTGTCCGACGGCGTGCACTCCCCTGGCGCGGGCGCGACGCTGTGGTTCGCCGGCCTGACCGTCGGCGGGCTGGGCACCATCCTGGGGGCCGTCAACTTCATCACCACGATCGCCTGCCTGCGCGCGCCGGGGATGACCCTGTTCCGGATGCCGATCTTCACCTGGAACACGCTGGTCACCAGCCTGCTGGCGATCCTGGTCTTCCCGATCCTCGCCTCCGCGCTGCTGGTGAACCTGGCCGACCGCAACCTCGGGTCGCTGGTCTTCACCCGGGAGAACGGCGGGACACTGCTGTGGCAGCACCTGTTCTGGTACTTCGGCCACCCCGAGGTCTACATCATCGCGCTGCCGTTCTTCGGCATCGTCACCGAGATCATCCCGGTCTTCAGCCGCAAGCCCTTGTTCGGCTACAAGGGCATGGTGTTCGCGACGGTGGCCATCGGGGCCCTGTCGATGGCCGTCTGGGCGCACCACATGTTCGCCACCGGCGCGGTGCTGCTGCCGTTCTTCGCGTTCCTGACCTACCTGATCGCGGTGCCCACCGGCATCAAGTTCTTCAACTGGATCGGCACCATGTGGCGCGGCCAGCTGACGTTCGAGGCACCCATGCTGTGGTCCCTCGGCTTCCTGGTGACCTTCCTCCTGGGCGGCCTGACCGGGGTGCTGCTCGCCTCCCCGCCGCTGGACTGGCACCTCAACGACAGCTACTTCGTCGTCGCCCACTTCCACTACACGGTCTTCGGGACGGTCGTGTTCGCCGCCAACGCCGGGATCGCCTTCTGGTTCCCCAAGATCTGCGGCCGAATGCTCGACGAGCGGCTGAGCCGGCTCCAGTTCTGGCTGACGTTCGTGGGCTTCCACGGCACGTTCCTCATCCAGCACTGGCTGGGCGACGAGGGCTTCCCGCGGCGCTACGCGAACTACCAGCCGGGGGACGGCTTCACCACGCTCAACACGATCTCGACCCTCTTCTCCTTCGTGCTGGGCGCGTCGATCATCCCCTTCCTCTACAACGTCGTCCGCTCGTGGAAGCACGGGCAGCTCGCCCTGCGCGACGACCCCTGGGGGCACGGCAACTCGCTGGAGTGGGCCACCTCGTCCCCGCCGCCGCGGCACAACTTCGTGGCCATCCCCCGCATCCGCTCCGAGCGCCCCGCGTTCGAGGCGCACTACCCGCACCTGGTCGAGCGCCTGCACTCCGAGGCGCACGTGGGCCGGCGGCACGTGCCGCCGGGACCGGACGAGATCGGGCTGACCGCCGGTGCCCGGCAGGGACCCGACGACCCCGACCCGACCTGAACGCCGGACCCCTCCCCCGCCCGCGGCCGGAGGGGCCCTCCCCAGCCCCGGGAGGTGCCCGTGCCCGTCGATCCGCACGAGGCCGACGCGCTCGCCGACCTCGAGCAGCAGCTGTTCACCGACGCCGTGCGCCGGGTGCGGCGCCGGTTCGGCGCGGTCGCGACCGCCGCCGTCCTGGCCACGACCGCCGGGCTGAGCCTGCTCGGTCCCCGGGCGCTGCCCCTGCTGCTGGCGCCGCTGCTCGCCGGCGGGCTCACCGCCGTCGCACGCGTCACCCCGCCGGCGAAACCCACCGGGACGGTCAGCCCTCCGGCTGCAGCACGAAGTCGTAGCGGGCCTCCAGCCACGGCACCTCGCTGGTGCCGCCGTCCGGCGTCGGCCCGGGCTCCCGCTCCTCGAACCGCACGACGAGCTCCTGCTTGGTGCCGAAGACGACGTCGCTGTCGAGGAACTCCGCGCCCTCCTGGAACAGGTGGGTGATCAGCGGCTCGTGGCCGGGGACGTCGAGCAGGAAGTGGATGTGCGCCGGCCGGAAGTGGCTGATGTCGGTACCCGAGATCAGCTCCCCGACCGGGCCGTCCATCGGGATGCTGTAGCCCTTCGGCGCCAGCGTGCGGACGCAGTAGGACCCGTCGTCCCGGGTGCGGTAGATGCCGCGCAGCCGCGCCTCGTCGAGGTCGGCGTGCTGGGACTCGTAGAGCCCCTCGGCGTCGGCCTGCCACACGTCGAGCTCGGCGTCGGGGACCGGCTTGCCGGTCAGGTCGCGCACCGTGCCGTGCACGTACAGCGGCACGCCGTCCAGCCCGTCGGACATGTCGCCGCCGAAGCCGAGCTCCGGCGAGCCGGCGATGTGGAAGGGGCCGAGCACCGTCGCGGGCGTCGCGGCCGGGTCGAGCCGGTGGTTCATCTGGACGACGAGCATCGACAGCCCGAGCACGTCGGAGGCGAGGATGAACTCCTCCCTTTTCTCGGTGCTGATCTGCCCGGTGCGGGTGAGCCACTGGATCGCGGCCATCCACTCCGCCTCGGTCAGCCGCACCTCGCGGGCGAAGGCGTGCAGGTGGCGCACCAGCGCGGTCAGCAGCTCCGCCGACCGCGGGTCGTGCGCGGTCTGCCACCGCCGCACGGCAAGCTCGGTGATGTTCTCCTCGGTGACGAGCTCCATCGCTCCTCCAGGGGGTGGGGTCGGGTCAGGGGGTGAGGACCAGCCGCCGGCTCGCCCGCCCGGCGGCCTGCCGCTCCCAGGCCGCGGCGACGTCGGCCAGGGGCACCTGCTCGGAGTCGACGGCCAGCTCGCCGGCGGCCGCGTGCGCGAGGACCGCGCCCAGCGCCTCACGGCGCTGCTCGGGCGTCAGGCTGACGTTGGTGTAGCCGAGGACCTCCGCCGAGCGGCTGCGCAGCACCGCCGAGGAGAACTCCGCCGTGTCCCCGGACGCGCCGCCGAGGTTGACCAGCCGGCCGCCGGGAGCCAGCAGCCGGGCGGCGGCGGTCGCGGCGGTGCCGCACACCGGGTCGACGACGACGTCGACCTCGCCGCCGAGCGCCTCGCGCAGCGCCGCGGTGAGCGCGTCGGCGTCGGTGGCCGCCTCCCCGGTCAGCGGGACGACGGCGTCGGCGCCGGCCCGGCGCGCCCGCTCCTGCGCCTCGGCCGAGCGGCAGGCGGCCACGACGCGCGAGGCGCCCAGCACCCGCGCGGCACCCACCGCGGCCTGGCCGACCGCCCCGCCGGCGCCCAGGACGAGCACCCGCTCGCCGGACCGGAAGCGGCCGCGGGCGGTGAGCGCCATCCAGGCGGCGACGGCCGACATACCCAGCGCGGTGGCCTCGACGTCGGCGACGTCGGCCTCGATCGGCACGACCATGTGGTCGGGGGTGGCGCACAGCTCGGCGAGGCTGCCGTCGCCTGGTTCCCGCCCGGCGGTGGTCTCGAAGAAGACCCGGGTGCCGGGGGCCAGGGACGCCGAGCGCTCGACCACGCCCACGCCCTGCGTGCCCGGCACGTACGGGCAGGCCGGCGCGCCGAAGTACGACGTCCCGGAGGCGCACAGCAAATCCAGCGGGACGATCGCCGCCGCGGCGACGCGGATCAGCGTGTGGCCGGCACCCGGCTCCGGATCGGGGTGCCCGGCCCAGGCCGGGGTGCCCCCCGGAACGGTGAGGACGGCGGCGTGCACGGCGTCAGCTCCCCGCCGACGGCAGGGCGTCGGGCTCGTAGGGGTCGGGTGGGACGGAGCGGTTGTTCAGGTCGACGGAGAGGAAGACGTCGTTGGCCACCGGGGAGCGCAGCTCCTCGGCGAGCTGGCCGATCAGCCCGGCGGTGCGGGCCAGCAGGGCGAAGCCGCGCAGCAGCTCCAGCGGCAGGCCGAGGTCGGCCAGCGCGGCGCCGCAGACGCCGGCGCCGTTGAGCGGCAGCGTCCTCCCCAGCACCTGCGGGTGCACCCGGCCGATCGCGGCGAACAGCGCCAGGTGCGGGCCGGTCAGCCCCTCCTCGGCGGCGATCGCGAACAACCGGGGGGTGCGCGGGTCGCCGTCCTTGTGCACGTGGTGACCCAGCCCGGGCACGAACCGGCGCGCCTCCCGCTGGGCGCGCACCGTCTCCAGGGCGAGGGCGTCCCAGCCGGCGTCGTCGGTGGGCAGCTGCGCGGTCGCGGCGAGGACGTCGTGCAGGAAGCGGCCGCAGTCCTCGGTGACGCCGAGGAAGCGCGAGCCGCCGCCGAGCAGGCCGGCGGCCAGCGCACCCTGGACCGAGTCCGGAGCCGACAGGTAGGTCAGCCGGGTCACGATCGCCGTGGGGGTGAACCCGTGGTCGGCCAGCGCGGCGAGCACCGACTCGAACACCCGGGTCTCCCCGGCCGTGGGACGGCGCTGGGTCGCCAGCCAGAAGGCCAGCTCCCCGAAGCCGACGGTGCCCATGACGTCGCGGGCGAGGTCGTGCCCGAGCAGCGTGATGGTCTCCCGGGTGGAGGCACCCAGGGCGGTCGGGTACTGCGCGTCGGTCACCGCTCCTCCTCGGGCGTGGCCAACCATCGCCGGATCTCCTCGCCGTGCTCGTCCACCCGCGGCGGCGGCAGCCGGTAGGACGCGTCGGTGGCGGAGAACCGGATCGGGTTGCGGATCGAGGGCACGGCGGCGTCCCCCTCCCCCACCGTCACGACCGGGTCGAGCCCGACCTCCTCGGCGAACGCGACGCCCTGGTCGACGGTGTTGATCGGCCCGCACGGCACGCCGGCGCCGATGATGTCGCGGAACCACTCCAGCTTGGTGCGGGTGCGCAGCCGCTCCTCCAGGAGCGGGCGCAGCTGGTCGCGGTGGGTGTTGCGGTCCTCGTTGCTGCCGAACCGGGGGTCGTCGGCCAGCCCGGGCAGCCCCAGCACCTCGCACAGCTTGCGGAACTGGCCGTCGTTGCCGGCGGTGATGATCAGGTCCCCGTCGGCGCAGGCCATCGGCTCGTAGGGGAACAGGCTGGGGTGGCTGTTCCCCATCCGGAACGGGACGACGCCCCCGGCCACGAACGCGCTGGTCTGGTTGACCAGCCCGGACATCGCCGAGGACAGCAGGTTGACCTCGACGTGCTGCCCGCGGCCCGTGGTGTGCCGGTGCTCGAGCGCGGCCAGGACGCCGATCGTCGCGTGCAGGCCGGCCATCACGTCGAAGACCGCGACCCCGGCCCGGTAGGGGTCGCCGCCGGGGTCACCGGTGAGGCTCATCAGCCCGGAGATCGCCTGCACGATCAGGTCGTAGCCGGGCAGCGAGCGCCCGCCCGGGCCGCTGCCGAACCCGCTGATCGAGGCGTAGACGACCGCCGGGTTGGTCGCGGCCACCGACGCGTAGTCCAGGCCGAAGCGGGCCAGGCCGCCGGGCTTGAAGTTCTCCACGAGGACGTCGGCGCGGCGGGCGAGCTCGCGGGCGGCCGCGACGTCGCCGGGGTCCTTGAGGTCCAGCGCCACCGAGCGCTTGTTGCGGTTGACGCCCAGGTAGTAGGTCGAGACCTCGCCCTCGGCCGTCGCGCGCACCGGCGGCGCCCAGGTGCGGGTGTCGTCGCCGCGCGGTCCCTCCACCTTGACCACCTCGGCGCCCAGGTCGGCCAGCAGCATCGTGGCGTAGGGCCCGGCGAGGATGCGGGAGAAGTCGGCCACCAGCAGCCCGGACAGCGGCCCGCCGGTCGCGTTCGTGGTCATCGCCGTCCGTGTCCCTCCGCCGTTCCGCCGTCCCTGACGCCCGCTGTGCGGACAGCCGTCCGGCCGAGTCTCGGACCGCATCGCGTCGGCTGTCAACCGGACGGGATCGTCCGCTGCACTGTCTTGACAGGTGGTCCAGGTCACGGCCAAGGTGGCCGCACCCGGCGCGCGTCCGCACAGCGGACGTCCGTCCGACAGAGTCGTCGTCCCGTCGAGGAGGAGTTCCATGACCAGCACCGAGGCCGGCCGGCCGATCGTCCTGCGCGGTGGCACCGTCCTGCCGATGGACGACGCCGGCAGCGTGCTGCCCCGCACCGACGTCCTGGTCACCGACGGCCGGATCGCCGCCATCGGCGTCGGCCTCGACGTCCCCGAGGGCACCCAGGAGATCGACGCCACGGACGGCATCGTCATGCCGGGCATGATCGACACCCACCGGCACATGTGGCAGACCGCGATGCGCGGCTACGGCGCCGACTGGACCCTCACCCAGTACTTCGTCTGGTACTACCTCGAGCACGGCAAGAAGTTCCGGCCGCAGGACATCGCCGCCGGCAACCGGCTGGCCGCCATCGAGTCCCTGGACGCGGGCGTCACCACGACCGTCGACTGGTCGCACAACCTGCAGACCGTCGAGCACGCCGAGGCGGCGCTCGACGCGCTGCGGTCGACGCCGGGCCGGTTCGTGTTCGCCTACGGCAACATCCAGGCCGGGCCGTGGGAGTGGACCGCCGACCCCGCCGTCCGGTCGTTCCTCGAGCGGCTGCGCGACGAGCGCGACGACATGATGGGCGTGCAGCTCGCCTTCGACGTCACCGGCGACCCGGAGTTCCCGGAGCGGGCGGCGTTCGAGGCGGCCCGGGAGCTCGGGCTGCCGGTGACCACGCACGCCGGCGTGTGGGCGGCGACCAACGACACCGGCATCCAGCAGATGTACGACGCCGGGTTCATGACGCCGGACACGACCTACGTGCACGCCGCCACCCTGACCGCCGACAGCTACCAGCGGATCGCCGGCACCGGCGGGTCGATCTCCGTGGCCACCGAGAGCGAGTGCAGCGCCGGCCAGGGCCACGCCCCCACCGAGCAGGTGCTGCGGTACGGCATCCCGGTGTCGCTGTCGATGGACACCAGCGTGTGGTGGAGCGGCGACATGTTCTCCGCGATGCGGGCGACGCTCAACGCCGACCGCATGTCCGAGCACATGGACGCCCACCTCAAGGGCGAGACCATCACCCACCTGCGGCTGCGCGCCCGCGACGTCGTCGAGTGGTGCACCCGCGGCGGCGCGCACGCCATCGGCCGCGACGGCGACCTCGGCCGGCTGGAGCCCGGGCGCAGGGCCGACGTCGTCCTCGTCAAGAACGACCGGTCGCCGGTCTCGTTCCCGATGCTCAACCCGTTCGGGCACGTGGCGTTCCAGGCCCAGCGCGCCGACGTGCACACGGTGCTCGTCGACGGGCGGATCGTGAAGTCCGACGGCGAGCTGGTCGGCGTCGACCTGGCCGCCGTCCGCCGCGAGGTCGAGGACACCATCGACCACCTGCGCGGCGAGTGCGGCGAGGAGGTCTGGCAGGCCGGGATGTTCCCCGAGGTGCCCGAGGCCGAGGCGGAGATCCTCGACAACCCGTACCAGTACAGCGACTACAAGGACGAGTCCAAGCGGGCCGGCGGCGAAGAGCGCGTCCTGGGTCGATGAGGGCCCGGAGGTGTTTGGGGGGGGGGCCGCCCCCCGCCCCCCCCCCACCCCCCCCCCGCCCCCGGGGGGGGGGTGGGGGGGGGGCGGGGGGTGGGGGGCCGGGGCCCCCCCCCCCACCACCACCCCCCCACCGACGAGGAGGACAGGTGGCGGGACGCGGGGCGGGGCCGGACTTCGTCGAGGCGCTGGCGCGCGGCCTCGACGTGCTGGCCTGCTTCGGCACCGCCCACCGCGCGATGTCGCTGTCGGAGGTGGCCGGCGCCGCAGGGCTCGCGCGGCCCACCGCCCGGCGGCTGCTGCTCACCCTCGAGGAGCTGGGGTACGTGCGGTCGGGCCCGACCGGGTTCGAGCTGACCCCGCGGGTGCTCGACCTCGGCATGGCCTACGTGGGGTCGCTGGGCCTGTGGGACGTCGCCCGGCCGCACCTGGAGGACCTCGTCGCGCAGACCGGCGAGTCCTCGTCGATGGCGCAGCTGGAGGGCTCCGACATCGTGTACGTCGCCCGGGTGTCGGTGCCCAAGCTCATCGCGCTCCGGGTGGAGATCGGCACGCGCTTCCCCGCCGCCCAGACCTCGCAGGGGAAGGTGCTGCTCGCCGCGCTGCCCCCGGCCGAGCTGGACGGCGTCCTCGCCGAGCCCAGCCGGGCCGGGCTGCCCGCGTACCTCACCCGCAGCGGCGAGCAGCTGCGCGAGGAGCTCACCGGGGTGCGGGCCCGGGGCTGGGCGCTGGCCGACGAGGAGCTCGCGCCCGGGGTCCGCTCGGTCGCCGTCCCGGTGCGCGACGGCGCGGGCGCGGTGCGCGCGGCGATGAACGTGACCGTGCACGCCGCGGAGACCTCCACCGAGCGGCTGCTCGGCGAGCACCTGCCCCGGCTGCTCCGGGCCGCCGGCGAGGTGAGCGCGGACTGGGCGCGCTGGCAGTCCCGCCCGCACGTCGAGCTGCCCCGCCCCGCCGCGAACGGCTGATCCCGCCTCGCCCGACATCTCCACGGACGAGATCTGCACACTCGTCGGCATCAGCGGCTGATGGTGACGAGTGTGCAGATCTCGCCGGTCACGTGAGGAGGGCGGCCACGGCCGACGCGAGGCGCTCCCGGGCGCCGGCCAGCGAGGGGCCGTACCAGGTGAGGTCCCGGCCGGAGACGAGCGCGTGGGGCAGCCCGGGGAACGCCTCGGGGCCGTCGTCGGCGGTGAAGAGGTAGGGCTCGTCGGGCAGCAGCACCGCCTGCGCGCCCGCCGCGAGGATCTCCTCCGGCGTCGTCCGCGGGTAGCGGTCCTCCCCCGCCCCGAACACGTTGACCAGCCCGAGCCGGGCCAGCACGTCCCCGGCGAAGGTGCGCGGGCCCACCACCATCCACGGGTCCCGCCAGACGGGGACGGCGACCCGCACCTGCGCCGCGGGCGCCGGCCCGGCCCAGGCCGCCGTCGCGTCGGCCAGCCACCCCGGCTCCTCCGCCCCGAGCGCCTCGGCGAACAGCCGGCGCAGCGAGGTCAGCGCCTCGTCCACCGACTCGACCACGGTGACCCACACCGGGATGCCGGCCGCCCGCAGCCGGTCGACGTCCAGCCGCCGGTTCTCCTCCCGGTTGGCGACGACGAGGTCCGGCGACAGCGCCGCGATCGCCGCCCGGTCGGGGTTCTTGGTGCCGCGCACCCGGGCGACGTCGAGGCCGG
This sequence comes from Trujillonella humicola, assembly GCF_046233715.1. Lineage (NCBI taxonomy): Bacteria > Bacillati > Actinomycetota > Actinomycetes > Geodermatophilales > Geodermatophilaceae > Trujillonella > Trujillonella humicola. The sequence goes on from NZ_JBJNRJ010000019.1 coordinate 18,824, forward strand.
CCGGGTGGGTGCACCAGTCCGTGGCACCGACCAGCCGGTCCGGCACCGAGACCGCCAGCGCCTCGGTCAGCGACGGCACGAGCGAGACGACCCGCCGGGGCGGCCCCGCCAGCGGCACCGGCGTCCCGAGGTCGTCGACCGCCGAAATGGCCACTTCGGCGGGACTCAGGAGGCGAAGTCGCCGGCGGAGCGGCGCAGCTCGCGGAGGATGTCCACCAGCTCGCGCATCCGCTCGTTGCTCAGCTCCGGGGAGGCGAAGACCTCGTTGATGCGCGCGGTGGCCTCGGCGGCCCGCGCGCGCCCGGCGTCGGTGATCTCGACGAGGACGCCGCGGCCGTCCTCCGGGTGCGGACGGCGACGCACCAGGCCGGCGGCCTCCAGCCGGCTGGCCGCGTTGGTGACGCTCGCCGGGTGCACCTGCAGCCGGGCGCCGGCCTTGGTCATGGGCAGCGCGCCGGTCCGGGTGAACGACAGCAGCATGAGCAGCTCGTAGCGGGCGAAGGTCAGCTGCAGCGGGCGCAGCACCTCGTCGACCCGCGCCTGCACGATGGCCTGGGCGCGCATCAGCGAGGTGACCGCCTCCATGCCGACCGCGGCGTGCTCCCACCCGTGCTCGCGCCACTGCCGGGTCGCCGCCGCGACGGGGTCGAAGGGCAGGGACGGCGTGCTCACGGCCGTCATGATGACTCAGCCGCTCCTGCTCCCCTCTTCCGGTGTTCCCCCTGCTCCTGCGGCGTTGCAGAACCGCAGGACCGCGGGGAACACCGCAAGAGCCGGCGCGGGCCGGTCACACCGAGCGCCGGTACCGGCCGCCGACCTCGAAGAAGGCGCCGCTGATCTGCCCGAGCGAGCAGACCCGGACGGCGTCCATGAGCTCGGCGAACACGTTGCCGCCGCCCATCGCGACCTCCTGGAGCCGGGCGAGGGCGGCCGGGGCCTCGGCGGCGTGCCGGTTGTGGAAGTCCTCGAGCCGGGCGAGCTGGGACTTCTTCTCGTCCTCGGTGGCGCGGGCGAGTTCCAGCGAGGTCTCGGGCTGCCCGGAGCGGTCGGGGTCGAGGAAGGTGTTGACGCCGATGATGGGCAGGCTGCCGTCGTGCTTGCGGTGCTCGTAGAGCATCGACTCGTCCTGGATCCGGCCGCGCTGGTAGCCGGTCTCCATCGCGCCGAGCACGCCGCCGCGCTCGGCGATCCGGTCGAACTCCTCGAGCACCGCGGCCTCGACCAGGTCGGTGAGCTCCTCGACGATCGCCGACCCCTGCAGCGGGTTCTCGTTCTGGGCCAGACCCCACTCGCGGTCGATGATCATCTGGATGGCCAGCGCGCGGCGGACCGACTGAGCGCTCGGCGTGGTCACCGCCTCGTCGTAGGCGTTGGTGTGCAGGCTGTTGGCGTTGTCGTAGATCGCGCACAGCGCCTGCAGCGTGGTGCGGATGTCGTTGAAGTCCATCTCCTGGGCGTGCAGCGACCGCCCCGAGGTCTGCACGTGGTACTTCAGCTGCTGCGCGCGCGGGCCGGCCCCGTACTTCTCCCGCATGGCCACCGCCCAGATCCGCCGGGCCACCCGGCCGATCACGGTGTACTCGGCGTCCATCCCGTTGGAGAAGAAGAAGCTCAGGTTGGGCGCGAAGTCGTCGATGGCCATGCCGCGGGCGAGGTAGGCCTCGACGTAGGTGAACGCGTTGGCCAGCGTGAAGGCGAGCTGGCTGATCGGGTTCGCCCCGGCCTCGGCGATGTGGTATCCGGAGATGGACACCGAGTAGAAGTTGCGCACCCGGTGGTCGATGAACCACTGCTGGATGTCGGCCATGCAGCGCAGCGCGAACTCGGTGGAGAAGATGCAGGTGTTCTGGCCCTGGTCCTCCTTGAGGATGTCGGCCTGCACCGTGCCGCGGACCGTCGAGAGCACGAACGCCCGGATCTCCTCGGCCTCGGCCTCGTCGGGCCCGCGGCCCTCCTCGGCGCGGAAGGCCGCCACCCGCTGGTCGATCGCGGTGTTGAGGAACATCGCGAGGATCGCCGGCGCCGGGCCGTTGATCGTCATCGACACCGAGGTGGTCGGCGCACACAGGTCGAACCCGTCGTAGAGCGCCTTCATGTCGTCCAGGGTCGCGATCGAGACCCCGGAGGTGCCGACCTTGCCGTAGACATCGGGCCGCAGCTCCGGGTCGCGCCCGTAGAGGGTCACCGAGTCGAAGGCGGTGGACAGCCGGGTGGCGGGCTGGCCCTCGCTGAGCAGCTTGAACCGCCGGTTGGTGCGGAACGGGTCGCCCTCGCCGGCGAACATCCGCGCGGGCGCCTCGCCCTCGCGCTTGACCGGGAACACCCCGGCGGTGAAGGGGAAGGCGCCGGGCAGGTTCTCCCGCCGCAGGAAGCGCACCAGTTCGCCCTCGTCGCGGGTCCGGGGCAGCGCCACCCGGCGCACCTTGGTGCCCGACAGCGTCTCGCGGGTGAGCGGGACGGTGATGTCCTTCCCGCGCACGGTGTAGGTCAGCTCGTCGCCGGAGTACTGCTCGACCGTGGCCGGCCAGCGCTCCAGCAGGCCGCGGACCTCCGGCTGCAGCTCGGTGGCCTCCGCGGCCGCCCGCGCGGCCGCCGCGGCATCCCCGTCCAGCACCTCCGCCGCCGTGCCCAGGTGCTGGCGGCGGCGGGCCAGCTCCGCCTGCTCCTCGGTGGTGCGGTGGTAGCCGCGCACGGTCTCGGTGATCTCGGCCAGGTACCGCGACCGGGACGACGGGACGACGCTGGACAACCCGGTCGAGGCGCGGACGTCGACCGCCGGCAGCACCCCCTCGCCCACCGGCAGCCCGCGCTCGGCGAGCAGGCCGCGCAGGTGCTGGTACAGCGCGGTCACGCCGTCGTCGTTGAACCGGGCCGCGCTGGTGCCGAACACCGGCATCGATTCCCACGGCTGACCGAAGGCCTCGCGGTTGCGCACCATCTGCCGGGCCACGTCGCGGCGGGCGTCCTCGGCACCGCGGCGCTCGAACTTGTTCACCGCCACCACGTCGGCGAAGTCGAGCATGTCGATCTTCTCCAGCTGCGACGCGGCGCCGAACTCCGGCGTCATCACGTACAGCGAGACGTCGCTGAACGGCACGATCGCCGCGTCGCCCTGCCCGATGCCCGGCGTCTCCACCACCACCAGGTCGAAGCCGGCCGCCTTCACCGCGGCCAGCACGTCGTCCAGGTGCTCGGGCACCTGCGTGCCCGCGGTCCGGGTGGCCAGCGACCGGAACCAGGTGCGGTCGCCGCCGACCGTCTCCTCCAGCGCGTTCATCCGGATCCGGTCCCCCAGCAGCGCGCCGCCGCCGCGCCGCCGGGTCGGGTCGATCGCCACGACGGCCACCCGCAGCCGGTCGCCCTGGTCCAGCCGGATCCGGCGCAGCAGCTCGTCGGTGAGCGAGGACTTGCCCGACCCGCCGGTGCCGGTGATGCCCAGCACCGGCACCGTGCGCCCGGCGGCCGCCGCCCGCAGCTCCCCCGCAAGCTCCGGGGCCCGGCCGGCCTCCAGCACGGTGACCGCCCGGGCCAGCGCCGCCGCGTCGCCGGCCTGCACGGCCTCGGCCGACGGCGCGCTCGCGGCCAGGTCGACGTCGCACTCGCGGACCAGCTCGTTGATCATCCCCGGCAGGCCCAGGCGGGCGCCGTCCTCCGGGGAGAAGATCCGCACCCCGCGCTCGCGCAGCAGCGCGATCTCCTCCGGCACGATCACCCCGCCACCGCCGCCGAAGACGCGCACGTGACCGGCGCCGGCCGCGGTCAGCCGCTCCTTCAGGTAGGAGAAGTACTCGACGTGCCCGCCCTGGTAGGACGAGATGGCCACGCCCTGCACGTCCTCCTCCACCGCCGCGCGGACGACGGCGTCGACCCCGCGGTCGTGGCCCAGGTGCACGACCTCCGCACCCTGGCTCTGCAGCAGCCGCCGCATCACGTTGATGGCGGCGTCGTGCCCGTCGAACAGGCTGGCCGCGGTGACGAACCGGACCGGGTGGACCGGCACGTGCAGCGGCGGCCGGGCAGAGGGAGCGGTCACGGCGGACTCCAGACGGAGGGGTACTCGGACGTCCAACGAGCGTAGCGCACTACTTGGACGTCCACGGAGATCCGCCGGTCTCCACGCCGGCTCCCGGTGTCGCGGACGCCTTCCCGCGGGTATCGTCGAGCCAGGTCGAAGCCCCGGCCGCGCACGTCCTCACCGACGGCGCGCCGGCCCTGGCGCCCGTCGAGACGGTGGGTCGCCCGTGTCCCTCGCCCTTCCGCCCCTCGCCCCGGTGCTCGCGCTGCCGACCGCACCGCTGCCCGATCCCGGCGCCTCGCTCCTGGTGCGCGTCGACGTCGCCACCGGTCTGCTCACCGCCACCGGGGAGCTCGACCACTGCTCGGCGCACCTGGTGCTGGAGGCCGTCCACCCGCTCGCGCTGGGGACGGCCCCGGCGTGGCTGGTCGACGCCGGCGCCGTCACCTTCTGCGACGGCGGGGGGCTCGCCGCCCTGCTCGGCGTCCGCACGGCCGCGCTCGAGCACGGCCGGCCGCTGCACCTGGTCGGCGCCGCCCGCTGCGTCCGCCGGCTGATCGCGCTGACCGGCCTGGACGACGTCCTCGCCGTGGTGCCGCGGCCCGCCCGCGGGACGGGGTGACCCGGGCGGGCGTCCCGGGAGGGGCTCGGCAGCCCCTCAGGCGTTGCGGACCGCGGCGGCGGTCTCCAGGCCCAGCTCGCGCACCGACACCTCGCGCATCTCGACCTTGCGGATCTTCCCGGTGACCGTCATCGGGAAGGCGTCGACCACCTTGACGTAGCGCGGGACCTTGTAGTGGGCGAGCCGGCCGGCGCAGAACTCGCGCAGGCCCTCGGCGGTGAGCGGCGCGGCGCCCTCGCGCAGCCGCACCCAGGCCATGAGCTCCTCGCCGTAGCGCTCGTCGGGGACGCCGATCACCTGCGCGTCGACGACGTCGGGGTGGGTGTAGAGGAACTCCTCGATCTCCCGCGGGTACACGTTCTCCCCGCCGCGGATCACCATGTCCTTGATCCGGCCGACGATGTTCACGTAGCCCTCGGCGTCCATCACCGCGAGGTCGCCGGTGTGCATCCACCGGGCGGCGTCGATCACCTCCGCCGTCTTCTCCGGCTCCTCCCAGTAGCCGAGCATCACCGAGTAGCCGCGGGTGCAGAACTCCCCCGGCTCGCCGCGCGGCACGGTCAGCCCGGTGCCGGGGTCCACGATCTTGACCTCCAGGTGCGGGTGCACCCGGCCGACGGTGGAGGTGCGCCGGTCCAGGTCGTCGTCCGCGCCGGTCTGGGTGGAGACCGGGGAGGTCTCGGTCATCCCGTAGCAGATGGTCACCTCGGTCATGCCCATCTCGGCGACCACCCGCTTCATCACCTCCACCGGGCACGGCGAGCCGGCCATGATGCCCGTCCGCAGCGAGGAGAGGTCGTGGTCGCCGAGGTCGGGCAGGGCGAGCTCGGCGATGAACATGGTGGGGACGCCGTACAGGGAGGTGCAGCGCTCGTCCTGCACGGCGCGCAGCGTCGCCGCGGGGTCGAAGCCGGGCGCCGGGATCACCATCGTGGCGCCGTGGCTGGTGGCGGCCAGGTTGCCCATGCCCATGCCGAAGCAGTGGTAGTAGGGCACCGGGATGCAGATCCGGTCGGCCTCGGTGTAGCCGCAGCCCTCGCCGACGAAGAAGCCGTTGTTGAGCAGGTTGTGGTGGGTGAGCGTGGCGCCCTTGGGGAAGCCGGTGGTCCCCGACGTGTACTGGATGTTGATCGGGTCGTCGGCCGACAGCTCGGCCTCCCGGCGCGCCAGCAGCCCGCGGTCGCCGGCCCGGCCGGCCGCCAGCAGCCGGTCCCAGGCCGGGTCGCCGAGGAAGACGACCTCGCGCAGCTGCGGGCACTGCCCGCGGACCTCGCCGACCATCGCCCGGTAGTCGCTGGTCCGGAACTCCGGCGCGCTCACCAGCACCGAGATGCCGGCCTGGTTCAGCACGTAGGCCAGCTCGTGAGTGCGGTAGGCGGGGTTGATGTTGACCAGGATCGCGCCCAGCTTGGCGGTGGCGTACTGGACGAAGGCCCACTCCGCGCAGTTCGGGGCCCAGATGCCGACCCGGTCGCCCTTGCCGACGCCGAGCGCGTCGAGGCCCAGCGCCACCGCGTCCACCTCCGCCGCGAACTGCGGATAGCTGAACCGGCGGCCGGTGGCGCACTCGACCAGCGCCTCGTGCTCCCCCACCCGCGCGACGGTGCGGTCGAGGTTCGCGCCGATCGTGTCCCCGAGCAGGGGCACGGTCGAGGTCCCGCTGGCGTAGGAGGGGACGAGCGGCTGGGCGGCGTTCATCGGGGCCTCCGCGGACGGCGACGGGTACCGCGCCACCCTGCTCCCCGTGCGGGGCACGCCACCACCTACGGACGGGGGGACCGGGAAGCGGACGGCCGCCCCGGCGGTTGCCCCTGGCAACAACACCCGCCCCGGGTCCGGGTCCGGGCGGCACCACGCGCCCCGGGTCCGGGCGGCGCAGTCGAACGAGAGGTCACCCCCATGTCACCGTCCCTCCCGCTGTCCGTCCTCGACCTCGCCCCGATCGCGCCCGGCCAGACCGCCGGGGAGAGCATCGCCGCGAGCGTCGCCCTGGCCCGCGCCGCGGAGGAACACGGGTTCCGGCGGGTCTGGTACGCCGAGCACCACAACATGCCGACGATCGCCTCCTCGGCGACCAGCGTGCTGATCAGCCACGTCGGCGCGCACACCTCGAGCATCCGGCTGGGCGCCGGCGGCGTGATGCTGCCCAACCACTCGCCGCTGACGATCGCCGAGCAGTTCGGCACCCTCGACGCGATGTACCCCGGGCGGATCGACCTGGGCCTGGGCCGCGCGCCGGGCAGCGACCAGAACACGATGTACGCGCTGCGCCGCGACGCGCACTCCGCCGACCGCTTCCCCCAGGACGTCCTGGAGCTGCAGGCCTACCTCGCCGGCGAGACCCGGGTGCCGGGCGTGGACGCCGTCCCCGGCAAGGGGTCGCGGGTGCCGCTGTACGTGCTGGGCTCCTCGATGTTCGGCGCGACGCTGGCCGCCGCGCTGGGCCTGCCCTACGCCTTCGCGTCGCACTTCGCCCCGGCACTGCTGGAGAAGGCGGTGGCCGCCTACCGCAGCGAGTTCCGCCCCTCGGCCGAGCTCGACGCCCCCTACGTCATCGCGGGGGTCAACGTGGTCGCCGCCGACACCGCCGAGGCCGCCCGGGCCGACCTGGCGCAGGTCCGCCGGCGGCTGGCCGTGGGTCTCTTCGGCCGCGGCCGAGACCTCTCGGACGCCGAGACCGACCTGCTGCTGGCCGGCGGGGCGGCGGTGCACGTCGACGGGATGCTCACCCACACCGCGGTGGGCACGGCGACCGAGGTCCGCGAGCGGCTGACCGCTTTCCGGGAGCTCGCCGACGCCGACGAGCTCATCGTCGCCTTCCAGTCCCCCTCCCCCGAGGCCCGGCTGCGGGCGGTGGAGCTGACCGCCGAGGCGATGTCGTCGGTCGCCGCCTGAGGGGTTCCGGCGCCGTGGGCCCCTCGGGCGGATACCACCCCCCCCCCCCCCCCCCCCCCCCCCCCCGCGCGCGCCCTCGG
>NZ_JBJNRJ010000019.1:26445-59218 GCF_046233715.1 Trujillonella humicola
GTAGGGCCTTGCGGGGAATAAACGGCCCCCGCCCCCCGCCCCGCCGCCGCCGCCACGGGCCCAGTCCGGCGGGGAGGAATCGGGGCGCCGCGCACCTCGTCAACCGTTCGGTCGCGCGCGCGGCCGACCCCCTTCCGGACGTCGCCCCCACGGGCCGACCATGGGCCATGAGCGCAGCCCCAGCTCTGTCCCGCACGACCGGTCAGATCGCCCTGGCCGAGGCCGTGACCGCGCACAACTACGCCCCGCTGCCGGTGGTCGTGGCGGAGGCCTCGGGCGCCTGGATGACCGACGTCGACGGCCGCCGCTACCTCGACTGCCTCGCCGGCTACTCCGCGCTGAACTTCGGCCACCGCCACCCGGCGCTGGTCGCCGCGGCCCGCGAGCAGCTGGACCGGGTCACGCTGACCAGCCGGGCCTTCGGCAACGACCGGCTCGGCCCGTTCGCCCGCGACCTCGCCGCCCTGGCCGGCATGGACCTGGTGCTGCCGATGAACACCGGCGCCGAGGCGGTGGAGACCGCGCTCAAGGTGGCGCGCCGCTGGGGGTACCGGGTGAAGGGCGTGCCCGACGGGCGGGCGCGGATCGTCGTCGCCGAGGGGAACTTCCACGGCCGGACGACGACGATCGTCGGGTTCTCCACCGACCCGGTCGCGCGCGCGGGCTTCGGCCCGTTCACCCCAGGCTTCGACGTCGTCCCGTACGGGGACGCCGCGGCGCTGGCGGCCGCGCTGACCCCCGACACGGTCGCGGTCCTGCTCGAGCCGGTGCAGGGCGAGGCCGGGGTGGTCGTCCCGCCGGCCGGCTACCTGGCCGCCGTCCGTGCCGCGTGCGACGACGCCGGGGTCCTCCTCCTCGCCGACGAGATCCAGTCCGGCCTCGGCCGCACCGGCAGCACCTTCGCCTGCGAGCTGGAGGGCGTCGTCCCCGACGTCTACGTGCTGGGCAAGGCCCTCGGCGGCGGCATCCTGCCGGTGTCGGCGGTGGTGGCCCGGGCCGACGTCCTCGGCGTCGTGACGCCCGGCAGCCACGGCTCCACGTTCGGCGGCAACCCGCTGGCCTGCGCCGTGGGGCACGCGGTGGTGCGGCTGCTGGGGACCGGGGAGTACCAGGCGCGGGCCCACGAGCTCGGCGCGCGGCTGGCCGCGCGGCTGGCCGGGCTGGTCGGCGCGGGGGTCACCGCGGTGCGGACCCGCGGCCTGTGGGCCGGGGTGGACGTCGACCCCGCGCTGATGACTGGCGCCGAGGCCTGTCGCCGGCTGGCCGCCCGGGGGGTGCTCACCAAGGACACGCACGGCACGACCATCCGGCTCGCCCCGCCCCTGGTGGTCACCCCCGACGAGGTCGACTGGGCCGTGGAGCAGCTGGCGGCCGTCCTCCGCGCCGGGTGACCGCTACGCCGCGGGACCGCGGGCCTCCCGGATCACCATCTCCTGCGCGGCGCTGGCCAGCGCCGCGCCGGAGCGGTCGAACAGCGTGCTGGTGTACCACCCGCGGCCGGCCGCCAGGGAGGCGCCGGCGTGGTCCATGAGCACCCAGTCGTCCATCCGGGCCGGCCGGTGGAACCAGACCGCGTGGTCGAGGCTGGCCATGGCGCGCAGCTGCCCGCGGATGAGGTCCGCCAGGCCGCTGAACAGGTCCGACACGTACACCAGCGCCGCGGCCGCGTGCAGCGGGTCCCCGTCGCCGGCGCCGGGCGCGCGGACCCAGGTCCGCATCGGGTGCTGCCGGTCGACGGCGGGCTCGGGGTCACGGATCTCCACCCCGGGCAGGACCTCCGGCAGCGGCTGCGAGTCCTCGGGCGCGCGCACCTGCGGCATCGCGACGGCCTGCCGGTCGGGCCCCTCCTCCGGCCGGGCGAACGACGCGGTCATCCGGAAGACCACGCGGTCGGCCTGGCGCGCCACGACGGTGCGCGCCGAGTAGGAGTGCCCGTCGCGGTCGCGGTCGACGTCGAACACCACCGGCAGCCGGGCGTCCCCGCGGCGCAGGAAGTAGCCGTGCAGCGAGTGCGGAGCGCGGTCGCCGGCCACGGTGCGGCCGGCGGCCACCAGCGCCTGCGCCGCCACCTGTCCCCCGTACAGGCCGTCGTAGCGGCCGGGCGGCCGGCCGTCGGCCTGCCAGCGGTCGGGGCCCAGCTCGCGCAGCGACAGCAGCGCGGTGACCGGGGCGGTCACCGGGGCTCCCCGCCCTGCGCCAGCACGCCGTCGTCGAGCAGCCGCTGCACCTCGTCGGCGGCCACGCCCCAGGCCGCCAGCGCGACTCGGGTGTCCTGGCCCGGGGACCGCGGGCCGCTGCGCACCCCGCCGGGGGTGCGCGAGAAGCGGGGGGCCACGCCCGGCTGCGCGACGCCGTCCCGCTCGACGTAGCTGCCCCGGGCCGCCAGGTGCGGATCGGCGGGGGCCTCGCCGAGTCCGAGCACCGGGGTGACGCAGGCGTCGGTGCCGGCGAAGTGGGCGGCCCACTCGTCGCGGGAGCGGGTGGCGAACACCGCGGCGATCGCGGCGCGGTGCTGGGGCCACGCGGCGACGTCGTGCTGGGCCGACAGCCGCCCGGTCAGGCCGAGCCCCTCCAGCAGCCGGGCGTGGAACTGCGGCTCCAGCGCGCCGACGGCGACGTGCCGGCCGTCGGCGCAGGCGTAGGTCGTGTAGAACGGCGCGCCCCCGTCGAGCAGGTTGGCCTCGCGGCGGTCCTGCCACAGGCCGGCGGCGAGCATCCCGTGCACCATCGTCACCAGCGAGCTCGCGCCGTCGACCATCGCGGCGTCGACCACCTGACCCCGGCCGCTGCCGGCCCGCTCCAGCAGCGCGGCGAGGACCCCGACCACGAGGAACAGCGATCCGCCGCCGAAGTCGGCGCCGATGTTGAGCGGCGGCACCGGGCGGTCGGCGGGGCCGATGGCGTGCAGCGCGCCGGTCAGCCCCAGGTAGTTGATGTCGTGCCCGGCCTCGGCCGCCCGGGGGCCGGTCTGCCCCCAGCCGGTCATCCGTGCGTAGACCAGCCGCGGGTTGCGGGCCAGCGCGTCGTCGGGCCCCAGCCCCAGCCGCTCGGTGACCCCGGGGCGCAGCCCCTCGACGAGGACGTCGGCCGAGTCGAGCAGCCGCAGGACCAGGTCCCGGCCCTCGGGCCGCTTGAGGTCGACGGCGGCGCACGGCCGGCTGCGGTGCAGCAGCTCGCGCTCCGGCGGCAGCAGCACCGCACCGCCGCCGGGCCGGTCGACCCGCAGCACGTCGGCGCCGAGCTCGGCCAGCAGCATGCCGGCGTACGGGCCGGGGCCCAGCCCGGCCAGCTCGACGACGCGGACGCCGCGCAGCGGGCCCGTGCCCGGGCGGACGGCGGAGTCGGGTTCGGTCGGCGCGGGGTCCACGGCAGGTCACCGTAACGACGGGGCCCGCGGCCCCCCGGCGGAGGGACCGTCGGGCCTGCCGGGAGCGGAACCGGTCCCTCTACTGTGCCGCCATGCCGAGGACCCTGCGCGCCGTCGACCTGGACTTCACCCGGACCGCCAGGCACCGCGTCACCGTGAGCGAGGTCCTGCCGGCTCCGCCCGAGGCCGTGTTCGCCGCGCTGGCCGAGGACCCGGCCGGCTGGGGCGCCTGGTTCCCCGGCTTCACCGACGCCGGCCGCTACCTCACCCCCGGGCCGCACGGCGTGGGCGCGCAGCGCGAGGTCTTCGCCCGCGGTTCGCGGTTCCTGGAGACCGTGCTGGCCTGGGAGCCGGCCCGGCGCTGGGCGTTCCGGGTCGACGAGATCGGGCTGCCGGCCGTCGCCGCGCTGGCCGAGGACTTCGTGCTCACCCCGGAGGGGGCCGGGACACGGGTCGACTACACGATGGCCCAGGAGACGCGCCCCCGGTTCGTCGGCGCGCTGATCGCGCGCTTCGCCGGCGGCCAGCTGCGCACGGCGCTGCGCACCCTGGGCTCGCACCTCGCCGCCGAGCGTCCCGCCTAGCTCTCCGCCCGGCGACCGGTCACCAGCGCCGCGCCGGTCCTCCCGAACGGCGCGGTGGTGAATCCCAGCCCCGCCAGCAGGGACGCGAGGGTGCGGTTCATCGCCTCCTGCAGCCAGCGCTCGGTCTCCGGAGGCCGCGGCGCCTCCCGCATCGTGCGCACGTGCTGGGTCCAGGCGACGACGACGCCGTCCTCCAGCGGGCTCGGCGTCAGGCAGACTCCGCCCCGGGAGCGGGTCGCCGTGCGGCCGCTGCAGTCGTGCAGCGGCAGGCCGACCTCGACCAGCGCGGCGCCGAGCTGGCAGAGCAGCCCGACCAGCGGCGAGGCGTCGTCGACCAGCGGGTCCCACTCCTCGCCGACCCGCTCCAGCTCCCCGGACAGGTCGGCCAGCCACGCGCGGTCCTCCGGGGAGGGGCGGCGGGCCAGCCGGCCGGTCTCGCGGCGCAGGCCGTAGGCCGGCGCGCCACCGGCGGCGCCCTCGGGACCCAGCGGCCCGGTCGCCCACGCCGCCTCGCCCTGGTCGGCGTACGGGCCGGCCACGACGCGGTCGGCACCGTCGACCAGCCACCACGCCGGCCCGGCGGCCACCTGCTCGGCGGTCCCCACGTTGTGCACCGGCCCCGACCCCTGCACCACGCACCCCCGTTCCCGTGCCGTTCCGCTCCGGCGCTGGTCGACACCGGCTCGGTCCGACGTTGGGATATCGGCCCGGGGGGCCTGCTCCTCCACTCCCACTTCTGCCAGCTTCTCGCGGAACGGCGGGCAAGCATTGCCCGTGTGGCGGTCCTGCCGCGGGGGCACGCGCGATGCGGGTCCCTGCTCAGGCGCGGACCGGCTGCCGGACCCCCTCCGCGACCAGGGCCTCGTAGCAGCGCAGGTGGGCCCGCGCGGCGGCCTCCCAGCCGTGGCGGGCCGCGAGCGCGCGGCCGGCGGCGGCGCGCCGGGGGTCGGGGGCAGTGGCGGCCAGCACGCCCGCGGCGAGGGCGGACGTCGACGCGGCCGGTGCGGCGGCGTCCCCGAGGACCTCGCGCACCGCCGGCAGGTCGCGGGCCACCACGGGCACCCCCGCGGCCAGCGCCTCCAGCCCCTCGGCGACCGCCGCCTGCCGGGTCGACGACAGCACCAGCACGTCGGCCGCGGCCACGAGGGCGGCGTGCTCGTCGTCCGGCACCGGCCCGAGGACCAGCGGGTACACCTCGCGCTCCTGTGCCCGCGCGTCGAGCAGGGCCCGGTGCCGGGGGTCGGCGCACCGGGTCGCCTCGCCGGCCAGCACGAGCAGCAGCTCGGAGCGGACCAGCTGCACGGTGGCCATGGCCTCGACCAGCTCGAGGACGCCCCCGCGCGGCTCGATGCCGCCCACCGCGAGGACGAAGCGGCCCAGCCGCGCCCGCCAGCGCCCCCTCCCGGCGGCGCCTCCCGGCCCGGCCGCGGCGGCGAACCGGTCGACGTCCACCCCGTCGGGGACCACGGAGGCCTCCCGCCCCCAGCGGGCCCGGACCTCGGTCGCCACCGTCGCCGAGCCGCACAGCAGCGCCCGGGGCGCCGCGACCGGCGGGGCGGGCGGCTCGGCCGTGTCGAGGTGGTGCACGGTGCGCACGCACGCGGGAACGGCGCGCGCGCCGGACGCGTCCCGTGCGTGGACGACGTCGTACTCCTCGCCCGACGCCGCGAACGCCGTCCCCAGCGCCGTGACCGTCCGCCGCTCGTGGGCGGCGCGGTCCTCACCGGGGAGGTCCGGGACCGGGACGAACCGCACCCGGACCGCCGGGTCGGTGGGCGGGAGCGAGCCGCCGCGGGCCGGTGACCAGACGGTGACCCGGGTCCCGGCGCGGGCCAGTGCCCCGGCCAGCGCCAGGGTCCGCTCGAGCCCGGGCGGCGCGCAGCCGGCGGTGACGAGGGCGATCCTCATGCCTGGTCCCGGCACCCCGGGCGGCGTCGCGTCATGCCCCCAGGCTGCCGCCGCGTCGTGTCACGCGGGTGACGGCCGCAACGAGATCGCGTTACCGCCGGGCCGCCGGCGGGGTCGGCGCGTCCCGCCGCGGTTCCCGGACGCTCCGGGGCGCCGGCCGACGCGGCCGGCACCCCGCCACGGCGTCCGCTGCCAGGCAGTTCCCAGTCCGCTGACGGGGTGCTCCCCGCGCGGGACGCGAGCGTGGGCCCGTGGACGGACACCCCTGGCTCTTCGACCCCGCGGCGGCGCACTCGACGGTCCTCGGCCACCGGCCGGCGGGCAGTTCGGCGGTGGCCGCCGTCGTGTCCGACGCGGCGTGGGCCGACGTGGTGGCCCTGCTGCGCTGGGCCGACGCCGGCACCCGCGCCCCGGCACCCCTCGCGGCGGGCACCTGGTGGCGGCTCGCGGCCGGGTGCGCGGCTCTGCTGCGTCGCCTCCCGGGCCTGTGCGCGGAGGTCGGCGAGCCCTACGGCGTCGACGGGCTGCCCGGCGAGGACGGGCGACCGGCCGGCGAGCGGGTGGCGCGCGCGACGGCCCGGCTCACCTCGCTGCTGCGATCGCGGCAGCCGGTGCCGCTGCGCCGCCTGGCCTCGGAGGTCGACGCGCTCGGCGCCGCCGCGACCGGCATGCTCGTGGCGGCCGACTGCCCCTGACCGGGCTCCCGACCCCGGCGGCCGGGCCAGAAGGCCTCGAGGTCGGGTCGGCTCACGTCCGGCGAGCCTGCCGCACCGCGACGCGAATCTCCACCAATCCGATGAACTTGACACGGAAACCGCCGTCGCGTTGGCTGGACGTCGTGCCCGTGACCCCCGCCCTGCACCGCCGGTCCGCCGTGGACCTGCTGCGGGTGGCCAGCGCGCTGTGTCCGGCCTCCTGACGCCCCGGATCCCCGTTCTCCCCGCGCGCTCCCCCTGACGGAGCCGCGTCAGCAGTCAGGACCCCCGTGACCCTCGGCACCGCCCTGCCCTCCCCCGCCGCCGACCTGCTCCGCACGATCACCTCGACCACCCCGGCCACCTCGCCCCACCGCCCGGACGGGATCACCGCCCGGCGGACGAGCGCCGCGGCCCTGGCCGCCGCCCTGGCCGCGAACGCCCGCGCCTGGGCCGACCTGGTCGAGTACCGGCCGGCCGGCCGGTGGACGCACCTGCTGGACCCGGCCACCGCCGCCGCGGCCGTCGACCCGGCCCTGCACGAGGACCCCGCCGCCGCGCAGGTCTGGCTGCTGTCCTGGCTGCCCGGCCAGGGCACGCCGCTGCACGACCACGGCGGGTCGGCCGGCGCCTTCGCCGTCGTCCACGGCGCGCTCACCGAGCTCAGCGTCACCGAGACCCGCTCCGGCGGGGTCCGGGACGACGAGACGCTGCTGACGGCCGGCCGGGTGCGCCCGTTCGGCCCGCACCACGTCCACCGGGTCGGCAACGTCGGCGTGCTCCCCGCGGTGAGCGTGCACGTCTACGCGCCGCGGCTGACCGTCATGAACACCTACCGGATCGCCGGCTGCGGGCTGCAGCGCACCGGCACCGAACGGGCCGGCGTCGACTGGTGACGACCCGCGCCCGACCCCCGAGCCCGCGCCCGGGCGGCGGCGTCCGACGGAGGGACGGCGCCGCCCGGGCGCGACCTGCCGGGGCCCGCCCCGCGGTGCGCCGGGCAGCGGCGGGGACGGCGACCGGCTGTGGCACGGTTGGCGGCCATGACCGCCGTCCTGTCGATCCAGTCCCACGTCGCCTACGGGCACGTCGGCAACTCCTCCGCGGTGTTCCCGCTGCAGCGGCTGGGGATCGAGGTGTGGCCCGTGCACACCGTGCAGTTCTCCAACCACACCGGCTACGGCGAGTGGCGCGGCCGGGTCTTCGACGGGCAGGCGGTCGAGGAGGTCGTCGAGGGCATCGCCGACCGCGGGGTGCTGGGCGGCTGCGACGCCGTCCTGTCCGGCTACCTGGGATCGGCCGACATCGGGCACGCCGTCGTCGGCACCGTGGCCCGGGTGCGCGCGGCCAACCCGGCGGCGGTCTACTGCTGCGACCCGGTGATCGGCGACGTCGGCCGCGGGGTGTTCGTGCGCCCGGGCATCCCGGAGTTCATGCGCGAGGTCGCCGTCCCCGCCGCGGACCTGGTCACGCCCAACCACTACGAGCTGGACCTGCTCTCGGGGCAGACGACCGGCTCGCTGGCCTCGGTCAAGGACGCCGTCGCCGCCGTGCAGGAGCTCGGCCCGCGGGTCGTGCTCACCACCTCGCTGGTCGCCGAGGACACTCCGGACGACGCCGTCGACCTGCTCGCGTCCGAGGGCGGGCGGCACTGGCGGGTGCGCACGCCGCGGCTCGACGTCGCGGTCAACGGCGCCGGCGACGCCATCGCCGCGCTGTTCCTCGCGCACTGGCTGGACAGCCGCTCGGCCGCCGAAGCGGTGACCCGGTCGGCGGCGTCCGTGCACGGCCTGCTCGCCGCCACGGAGGCCGCCGGCTCGCGGGAGGTGCTGCTGGTCGCGGCGCAGGACGAGGTCGTGGCCCCGAGCCGGACCTTCGAGGTCGAGGAGGTCTAGCGCCGGGCGCCGGCGCCCGGCCCCGGGTCACGGCTCGGCGGCGTGCCGCTCCACCGAGGCGAGCAGGTCGCGCAGGTCGTCGGCGATGCGGCGCAGCCGCGCGGCCGGCAGGTCGGCCAGCATCCGCTGCTGCTGCGCCAGCCCGGCGCCGACCGCCTCGTCGATGAGCCGCCGCCCGCCGTCGGTGAGCCGCACGATCAGGGCCCGGCGGTCGGCCGGGTCGGGGGTGCGCACGACCAGCCCGGCCTTCTCCAGCCGGTCGACCCGGCTGGTGGTGCCGCCGCTGCTGAGCATCATCTCGGCGGTGAGCCGGCCCGGGGAGAGCCCCTCGTCGCCGCCGGCACGCCGCAGGGTGGCGAGCACGTCGAAGTCGGCGCGGGTGATGCCGTGCCGGGCGTGGAAGCGCTCCTGGGCGTCGCCGGCCACCCGGGCGGCGCGGTAGATCCGGCCGAAGACCTCCATCGCCCGCGTCTCGAGATCGGGCCGCTCGGCCGCCCACTGCTCGATGATCGCGTCCACGCCGTCTCGCTCCCGGTCCGCCACGGCCCCATCGTCGCACATCCGTACGACGCCGAGAAACATTAGCTCAAGTATCTTGACATCGAGATACATGACGGCGAACGATCTGCGCCATGACCGCCACCGCCCTCCCGCTCCCGCCGGTGGCCGTCCCGACGACCCGCCGCCGGCTCGGCCTCCTCACCCTCGCGACCGCCCTGGCTCCCGTGACCTGGGGGACGACCTACGTCGTGACCACCGAGTGGCTGCCCGCGGACCGGCCGCTGCTTGCGGCCACCGCCCGCGCCCTGCCCGCCGGGCTGGTGCTCGCCGCCGTCGGGCGGCGGCTGCCGCGCGGCGCCTGGTGGTGGAAGGCGGCCGTGCTCGGGGTGCTCAACACGGGCGCCTTCTTCGCGCTGCTGTTCGTCGCGGCCTACCGGCTGCCCGGCGGGATCGCCGCGGTCCTGGGCGCCGCCCAGCCGCTGCTGGTCGCCGTCCTCGCCGTCCCGCTGCTCGGCGAGCGGCTGCGCGGCCGGACGCTCGGGCTGGGGCTGCTCGGCGTGGCCGGGGTGGCGCTCATCGTGGTCACCGGTCCGGTGGCGCTGGACCCGGTCGGCATCGTGGCCGGCCTGGCCGGGACCGCGTGCATGGGCACCGGAGTGGTCCTGACCAGGCGGTGGGGCCGGCCGGTTCCGGTGCTCGCCTTCACCGGCTGGCAGCTGGCCGCCGGCGGGCTGTTCCTGCTGCCGCTCGCGCTGGCCGCCGAGGGCCTGCCGCCGGCGCTGACCGCCGGGCAGACCGGCGGCCTGCTCTACCTGGCCACGGTGAACACCGCCCTGGCCTACGTGCTGTGGCTGCGCGGGGTCGGCTCGCTGCCCACGGCACGCGTCAGCTTCCTCGGGCTGCTCTCCCCCGTCGTCGCCGCCACCGTCGGCTGGGTGCTGCTCGGCCAGGTGCTGAGCCCGCTGCAGCTGGCCGGCACGGCCCTGGCGCTGGCCACCGTCGTCCTGGCCCAGCGCTCCCCCTCCCCCGTCCCCTCCCGCACCCCCACCCCCACCCCCTGAAGGGACCGTCCTGATGCACGTCTTCCTGACCGGCGGCACCGGCCTGATCGGCTCCGCCGTTCTCCCCGCCCTGCTCGCCGACGGCCACACCGTCGCCGCGCTGGCCCGCAGCGACGCGGCGGCCGCACGGGTCACCGCGGCCGGCGCCACCGCCGTCCGCGGCGACCTCACCGACGGCCGGCTCCTGGCCGCCGCGGCCCGGGCCGCCGACGCCGTCGTGCACACCGCCTCGCCGGGCGACGCGACCAGCGCCGCCGTCGACGCCGCGCTGCTCGACGCCGTCCTGCCCGCCCTCGCCGGCAGCGGGAAGCCCTACCTCCACACCAGCGGTGCGTGGGTGCTCGGCGACGGGGACCTCGACGAGTCCACGCCCGCCGCCCCGCCCCAGCTCACCGCCTGGCGGGTGCCGCTGGACGCCCGGGTGCGCGCCGCGGCAGCGGACGGCGTCCGCAGCGTCGTGATCGCGCCCGGGATCGTGCACGCCGAGGGCGCGGGCATCCCCACCGCCGTCCTCCGCGACGGCCCGCGCACGGCCGGCGGCGCCGTCGTCCTGCCCGGCAGCGGCGAGCAGCACTGGACGACCGTGCACGCCGCCGACCTGGGCCGGCTCTACGCGCTGGCGTTGCGGTCGGCGCCGGCCGGGAGCTGGTACCTCGGCGTCAGCGGGCACAACCCCACGGTGCGCGAGATCGGGCTGGCCGTCGCCCGGGAGGTCGCGGCCTCGACCGGGGCCGAGACGGTCGCCCGGCTCGGCCTCTTCGGGGCCGCCCTCCTGCTGGACCAGCGGGCGACCGGCGCTCTGGCCCGGGCCGAGCTCGGCTGGGAGCCGGCCGGGCCGACGCTGCTCGACGAGCTGTCGCCGGTCGCTCAGGGCAGCCGGTAGACCGCGTCCGGGACATCGGTGACGAACATGTGTCCCGGGGCGTGGGTGATCGCCAGCGGCGGCCGGGACGCCAGGACGGCGGCCTGCGGCGTCACCCCGCAGGCCCAGAAGACCGGGACGTCGCCGGGCTCGGCCTCGACCGGATCGCCGTAGTCGGGGGCGGCGAGGTCGGCGATGCCGAGGGCGTCCGGGGCGCCGACGTGCACCGGCGCCCCGTGCACCTGCGGCATCCGCGCCGTCACCTGCACGGCGGCCGGCACCAGCGCCGCGGGAACCGGCCGCATCGAGACGACCAGGGGCCCCGACAGCCGGCCCGCGGGGCGGCAGGGCACCGCGGTCCGGTACATCGACACGTTGCGGCCCTGCTCGATGTTGCGCACCGGCACCCCGGCGTCGAGCAGCGCGGTCTCGAAGCTGAAGCTACAGCCGATGAGGAAGGCGACCAGGTCCTCGCGCCAGACGTCGCGGACGTCGGTCGGCTCGTCGACCAGCTCGCCGTCGCGCCAGACCCGGTAGCGGGGCAGGTCGGTGCGCAGGTCGGCGCCGGGGGCCAGCGCCGTCTCCGGTGACCCCGGGTCGGTCACCTCCAGGACCGGCACCGGCTGCGGGTTGCGCTGGGCGAACAGCAGCATGTCCCAGGCCCAGTCCTGCGGGAGGACGACGAGGTTGGCCTGCGTGTGACCCGGCGCGGCGCCCGAGGTGGGCACGGCCAGGCCGGCGCGGTACTGCTCGCGGTGCTCGGCGGGAGCGGCCATGCACCCATGCTGGCCCCGCACCGGCCGGCCCGCAGGGAGGGCAAGAACGGTCGGGCGCCGCGGACGCCGTCCTCGCCACACTGCTCCCGTGTCCGACGAGAAAACCCCCGCCGCGGGGCGCGACCGCCTCCGCGAGCTCATCGACGCCGTCCTCGACGAGGACAACCGCACGCTGCCGGACATGGCCGGCGACGCCTACGCCAGCCCCTGGTACTTCAGCCGGCAGGTGACCCGCGGCGCCGGCGAACCGCCGGTGGCGCTGCGCCGCCGGGTACTGCTGGAGCGAGCCGCCTGGCAGCTGAGGCAGGGAACGAGCGTCACCGACGCGGCGTTCGCCGCCGGGTACGACTCGGTCGAGGGTTTCGCCCGGGCCTTCGCCCGCGCCTACGGGCGCACGCCGGGCAGCCGCGACGACGCCGCCCCGCGGAGCCGGGACGGGCACTGGCTGCCGGCGCCCAACGGCATCCACTTCCACCCGCCGACGTCCCTGTGGGTCGCCGACGAGCCGGGCCGCGGCCCGTCCGACGAGGTCAGCTCGCTGATGGTGCACCACGACGTGGAGGACACCCGGGCGCTGATCGAGGCCGCCAAGGGCCTGGACGACGGCGCCTACCGCCGGCCGCGGCTGCCCGGCTGGACGGTGCTGCCCTGGGACGGCGCCGAGGAGTCGGTGGCCGACCTGCTGTCGACGCTCGTGTGGACCAAGGAGATCTGGCTCGCGTCGATCGAGGGCGCCGACCACCCGGTCCGCGGTGCCGACGACCCCGTTGCCCTGCTGGCCCGGCACGACGCGGTCGCCCCGCGCTGGCTGGCCGCCGTGCGAGACATCGCCCGCCGCGGCGCCTGGGGCGACCGGCTGGTCGACGCGCTGTGCGAGCCCCCGGAGACGTTCGTGCTCGGCAGCGTGATCGCGCACGTCCTCACCTACTCCGCGCACCGGCGCCTGCTGGTGCGCCACCTGCTGCGCGAGGCCGGTGCCGAGACCGACACCGGTGACCCGATCGACTGGCTGACCAGGAGGAGCACCCCGTGACCCGCACGATCTACAACACCGCCACGACGCTCGACGGCTTCATCGCCACCGAGGACCACTCCCTGGCCTGGCTGCTGTCCCGGCAGATCGACGCCGACGGCCCGATGAGCCACCAGGAGTTCGAGAAGCGGATCGGCGCCCTCGTCATGGGGGCGAGCAGCTACCGCTGGATCCGCGAGCACGACCCGCAGTCGTGGGCGTACACGGTGCCGGCCTGGGTGCTCACCCACCGGACCGACCTCGAGCCGTACCCCGGCGCCGACATCCGGATCACCGCGGCCGACACCCGCGAGGCGCTCGGCGCGCTGCACGCCGAGATGGTGGCCGCGGCCGGGGACCGCGACGTGTGGGTGGTGGGCGGCGGCGACCTGGCCGGCCAGTTCGCCGACGCGGGACTGCTCGACGAGGTCGTCGTCTCCATCGCGCCGGTCACCCTCGGCGCCGGCAAGCCGCTGCTGCCCCGCCACGTGGAGCTGCGGCGGACGGAGTGGGCGGTCAACGGCGAGTTCGTCTGCGTCCGCTACGACGTCGTGGAGCCGGAAACGGCGTGAACCGGGCGGGATGCTGGAGCCGTGCGACTGACCTTCACCCGGATGGCCGACCGGCGGGCGGTGGAGTCCCTCGTCGAGCGGGACGACGGCGTGGTGTTCGCGATCCGCGGCGCCGGCGGCGGGGAGGGGCTGCCGCACGACCTGGTGCACGCCCTGGTGGAGTCCGCGCTGGACGTCCGGGACGGCATCTGGGGCACGGTCGCCGACGGGGCGGTGTGGACGACGATGCGGCACGTCTCCGGCCGCCGTCCGCCGCACGTCACCGCGCGCTCCGAGCGGCTGAAGCGCGAGCGGGCGGCCGCGATCGCCCGGGCCGAGGCGCTGGCCGACCTGGTGCACCGGCTGGCCGACGGCGCCGTGGTGCTGCCCGGCGAGGTGGACCGCGGCGGCGTCCCGGCCGACCGGCTGCACGCCGCCGTCGAGGCGCTGCGGGAGGCCGGCCGGCGCTGGGCGGCCCTGCGGGCCGGCGAGGTGTGGGTGCAGGAGTGGCCCGCCGCTCGCGTTGCCGGTCGCCGGACCCGGTCCTAGCGTCGGCGCAGCCGCCCGAGCGCAGGAACCGTCGTCGGGCGCCCCGGACCAGGAGCGCCGATGTCGCACAGCCCGGCCGACGGCCCCGCCCCGACCGGCCCCGCCCCGACCGGCAACGCCCCGAACGGCAGAGCCCCGACCGCAGCGCCGGCCCCGGGCGCACCCGCCGGGGGGCGCATGGCGGCCGGCACCCGCTCGACCGTGCTGGGCGCCATGTTCCTCATGGCGACCTCGGCGATCGGGCCCGGCTTCATCACCCAGACGACGACGTTCACCGTCCAGCTGGGTGCGGCGTTCGCATTCGCCATCCTGGTGTCGATCCTCATCGACATCGCGCTGCAGCTGAACGTGTGGCGGGTGATCGGCGTCTCCGGCCGCCGGGCGCAGGAGCTCGGCAACCTCGTCCTCCCGGGCCTCGGCTGGGCGATGGCCGCGCTGCTGGTCCTCGGCGGGTTGGTGTTCAACATCGGCAACGTCGCCGGCACCGGGCTGGGCCTGGACGCGCTGCTCGGCCTGGACCCCCGGCTCGGTGGCGCGCTGTCCGCGGTCGTCGCCATCGGGATCTTCCTCAGCCGGAAGGCGGGGGTGGCCGTCGACCGCATCGTCGTCGTCCTCGGCGTGGTCATGATCGTGCTGACCACGTGGATCGCCGTCACCTCGAGCCCGCCGGTGGGCACGGCGATGCGCAACGCCGTGTGGCCCGACGAGGTGGACTTCCTGGCGATCACCACGCTGGTCGGCGGCACGGTCGGCGGCTACATCGTCTACGCCGGGGCGCACCGGCTGCTGGACTCGGGGATCACCGGCACCGCCCACCTGCGCGCCATCACCCGCGGCTCGGTCACCGGCATCGTGGTCACCGGCGTCATGCGGGTCGTCCTGTTCCTGGCGATCCTCGGGGTGGTGGTCGGCGGCGCGGACCTCGGGGAGGAGAACCAGGCGGCCGCCGCGTTCGGCGAGGCCGCCGGCGAGGTCGGGATGCGGGTCTTCGGGCTCATCCTGTGGGCCGCGGCGATCACCAGCGTGATCGGCGCCTCCTACACCTCGGTGTCCTTCCTGACCTCGCGCGACCGGACCAGCGACCGCACCCGCACGCTGCTCGTCGTCGGCTTCATCCTGGTGAGCACCCTGGTGTTCGTCACCGCCGGCACGGCGCCGACGACGCTGCTGGTCTTCGCCGGCGCGTTCAACGGGCTGCTGCTGCCGATCGGCATCGCGGTCGTGCTGTTCGTGGCCACGCGGCGCGGCGACCTGCTGGGCGGCTACCGGTACCCCCGCTGGCTGCTCGCGATCGGCTGGCTGGCGTGGCTGGTCACGCTCTACCTCGCGGTCAACTCGGTGCGGCCCGTGATCGAGCTGTTCTGATGGGCACCGTGGACCTGAACTCCGACCTGGGCGAGGGCTTCGGCCAGTGGACGCTGGGCGACGACGAGGCGCTGCTCGGCGTCGTGACCAGCGCCAACGTGGCCTGCGGCTTCCACGCCGGTGATCCGGTGATCCTGCGGCGGGTGTGCGAGCAGGCCGCCGCGGCCGGTGTCGCCATCGGGGCGCAGGTGTCCTACCGCGACCTGGCCGGCTTCGGCCGGCGGTTCGTCGACGCCGAGCCCGACGAGCTCACCCAGGACGTGATCTACCAGATCGGTGCCCTCGAGGCCTTCGCCCGCGTGGCCGGCACGCGGGTCCGCTACGTCAAGCCGCACGGGGCGCTGTACAACGCCATCGTCGCGCACGAGGAGCAGGCGGCGGCCGTCGTGCGTGCCGTCGCCGAGTACGACCGCTCGCTGCCGGTGCTGGGCCTGCCCGGCTCGGCATGGCTGCGGCGTGCCGCCGACGCCGGGCTGACCGTCGTGGCCGAGGCGTTCGCCGACCGCGCCTACACGCCCGAGGGCACGTTGGTCCCCCGCCGGCAGCCCGGCGCGGTGCTGCACGACGCCGACGAGATCGCCCGCCGCTGCCTGGCCATGGCGCGGGGCGAGCCGATTCCCGACGTCAGCGGAGGCGCGCTGCACGTGCGGCCGGACTCGATCTGCGTGCACGGCGACACCCCCGGCGCAGTCGAGATCGCCCGGCGGGTGCGGACCGAACTGACCGGGGCGGGGATCGCGCTGGCCCCGTTCGCCGCCGCGTGATGCACGTGCTCCCCAGCGGGTCCACCGCGCTGCTCGTGGAGCTCGACGGGCTCGACGAGGTCCTCGGCCTGTACGCCGCGCTGGTCGACGAGCCGCTGCCCGGCGTGGTGGACGTCGTCCCCGCGGCACGCACGGTCCTGCTGGTGACCGACCCCGCGGTCACCGGGCTGCCCGAGGTCGAGGCCGCCGTGCGGCGGGTGCGCCCGCGGCCGGGGCGGGCGGGCACCAGGGGGACCGTCGAGCTGCCGGTGCACTACGACGGCGCCGACCTCGCCGACGTCGCCGCGCTGTGGAACGTCTCCCCCGACGAGGTCGTCGACCGGCACACCGGGGTGGGGTGGACCGTCGCCTTCTGCGGCTTCGCGCCCGGCTTCGGCTACTGCACGCCCGACGGCGAGCCCTGGGACGTGCCCCGCCGGGAGACCCCGCGGACCCGCGTGCCTGCCGGGGCCGTGGGCCTCGCCGGGCAGTTCAGCGGGGTGTACCCGCGGGAGTCGCCGGGCGGCTGGCAGCTGATCGGCCGCACCGACGTCGCCGTGTTCGACCTGACCCGCGACCCGGCGGCGCTGCTGCGGCCGGGCGTGCAGGTCCGGTTCGTGCGCGCATGAGCCGCACCGTCACGGTCGTGCAGACCGGCCCGCTGACCACGGTGCAGGACCTGGGCCGGCCGGGCCGCGGGGCGCTGGGCGTCGGCCGCTCCGGCGCCTGCGACCGGGCCGCGGCCGCGCTGGCCAACCGGCTGCTGGGCAACGACCCGGCCGCCGCGCTGCTCGAGGTCACCCTGGGCGGCCTGGTGCTGCGCGCCGACGCCGACCTCACCGTGGTCACCACCGGGGCGCGCTGCCCCGGGTCCGGGGCGCACAACGCGCCGCGCCCGCTGCCGGCCGGAGGCGAGCTGCGGCTGGCCCCGCCCGCCACCGGGCTGCGCACGTACGTGGGCCTGCGCGGCGGGATCGAGGTGGAGCCGGTGCTCGGCTCGCGGTCGACCGACCTGCTTTCCGGCCTGGGGCCGCCGGTCGTGTCGGCCGGCGACGTCCTGCCGGTCGGGACGGCGCGCGAGCCGATGCCGGACGCCGACCTCGCCCCGCTGGCCGATCCGGCCGGCGACGAGGTGGCCGTGCGGGTCCTGCCCGGCCCGCGGCAGGACTGGTTCGGCGACGACGCCTGGGCCGCGCTGACCTCCCGCCCGTGGACGGTGACCGCGGAGAGCAACCGGGTCGGCCTGCGACTGGACGGGGAACCGCTGCGCCGCGCGCGCGAGGGCGAGCTGCCCAGCGAGGGCATGGTGCGCGGCGCGCTGCAGGTGCCGCCGTCGGGCCTGCCGGTGCTGTTCCTCGCCGACGCCCCGGTGACCGGCGGCTACCCCGTCATCGGCTACGTCTCCGACGGCGACGTCGACCGCTGCGCGCAGCTGCGGCCCGGCCAGGCGCTGCGGCTGCACGGCTGAGCGGGCCGGCGCGTCAGGCCCCGCCCGCGCCGCGGACGGCGAGGGAGACCGCCAGCAGCACCATCACGACCGCGATGCCGCAGTCGAGCACGCGCCACGCCGCCGGCCGGGCGAACACCGGGCGCAGCAGCCGGGCGCCGAACCCCAGGCCGGTGAACCACAGGACGCTGCCGAGGGCGGCCCCGGCGGCGAACTCCCAGCGGTGCTCGCCGTAGGTCGAGGCGGTCGAGCCGAGCAGCACGACGGTGTCGAGGTAGACGTGCGGGTTGAGCCAGGTCAGGGCGAGGCACGTGGCGACGGTGGCGGCCAGGCCGGTCCGTACCCCCGTGGACCCGGGGAGCAGGACCGCGGGGCGCACGGCGCGCCGCGCGGCGAGCGCGCCGTAGGCCAGCAGGAAGCCCGCCCCGGCGAAGCAGATGACCGGGAGCAGCCACGGCGAGCCCGACACGACGGCGCCGGCCCCGAGGACGCCGGCGAGGATCAGCGCGACGTCGGACAGCGCGCACACCGCCACGACGACGGCGACGTGCTCCAGGCGCAGGCCCTGCCGCAGCACGAAGGCGTTCTGGGCGCCGATCGCGACGATGAGGCCCAGGCCCAGGGCGAGACCGGAGGCGGCGGCGACCAGCGCCGGCGTAGTGAGCACGGGAACGGACGCTAGGAGTGCCCCGGGAACCGGTCCAGCTCATGATTCTCAGCCACCGTTAGCGTTGCTGTCCGTGGACCTCGACCTCGGCCAGCTCCGCGCGCTCGACGCCACCGTCCGCGGCGGCACGCTGGAGGCGGCGGCCCGGGAGCTGCACGTGACGCCGTCGGCGGTCAGCCAGCGGCTGCGGGCGCTGGAGACGGCGACCGGACGGATCCTGCTCGTCCGCTCCAAGCCGGTGCAGGTCACCGAGTCCGGGCAGGCGGTGCTGCGGCTGGCCCGGCAGGTCGATCTGCTCGGCGCCGACGTCGCCCGCGAGCTCGGCAGCGCAGCGGCGGGCGGCCCCGCGGACGAGGCCGGCGGCGGGACCGGCCCGGCTCCCCCGCCGAGGCTGCCGATCGCGGTCAACGCCGACTCGATGGCGACCTGGCTGCTGCCCGCGCTGGCACCGCTCGCGGGTGAGGTCGCCTTCGACCTGCACCGCGACGACCAGGAGCACACCACGGCCCTGCTGCGCTCGGGCACGGTGATGGCGGCCGTGACCGCGCAGGCCCGGCCGGTCCCCGGCTGCACGTCCACCCGGCTGGGCGGCATGCGCTACCGGCCCATGGCCACACCGGAGTTCGCCCGCCGCTGGTTCCCCGACGGGCCCACGGCCCGGGCGCTCGCGCGGGCGCCGGTGGTCGTCTTCGACCGCAAGGACGACCTGCAGCACCGCTACCTGCACGCGGCGGCCGGGCCCGACGCCGACCCGCCGGTGCACTACGTGCCCGCCTCCGCCGACTGGGTGACCGCCGTCGCGCTGGGCCTGGGCTGGGGCATGGTGCCGGCCCCGCAGGCGCAGGCGGCCGGCACGGCGCTGGTCCGGCTCGACCCGGCCGCCGCCGTCGACGTCGTCCTCCACTGGCAGCAGTGGAAGCTGCGCTCACCCACCCTCGACCGGGTCGCCGCCGCCGTCCTCGAGGCGGCGGCGCGGGAGCTGGACGGGCCCTCGGCCGCCCGCTGACCGGCGCGGCGCCTCAGCCCACCGCGAGGTCGCGGCCGCGGAAGGCCGCGGCGGGCCGGCCGGGTCGACGACCCGGCGCGCGCCGCCGGGCGCGGCGGGCGCAGGATGTCGCCACCGGGTACCCGCGCCCGGACAGGCCCTGGGAGGACGTGCGTGGCTGCCGCGGACCCGCAGCCCCCGGACGCGGCGGGCGGGCTCGCCACCGGCGGCCGCGCGGGCGTCCTGGTGCTGGCCGGCCCGGCGGTGGCGCTGGTGCTCGTGGCCCTGTGCCTGCGCGGCCCGTTCGCCGCGGTCGGCCCGGTGACCGGGCAGCTCGGCACCGAGGTCGGGCTGGGCGGGGCCGCGCTGGCGGTGCTGACCGCGCTGCCGCTGGTCTGCCTCGGGCTGGTCTCCCCGCTCGCGCCGGTGCTCGCCGCGCGCTCGGGGGTGCACCGCGCCGTCCTCACCGGTGCCGCCGCGGTCGTCGCCGGCGTGCTGCTACGGCTGGCCGGCGCCCCGGGCCTGTTCGCCGGCACCGTCGTCCTGTGCGGGGGCATCGCGATCTGCAACGTGCTGCTGCCGGCCGCCGCCCGCGCCGACTCCGCCCGGCACAGCGCCACCGTCGTGGGGCTGACCACGGCCGGCATCGGCTTCTCCGCCGCCCTGGGGGCCGGGCTGGCGCAGCCGCTCACGGCCGCGACCGGGAGCGCCGTCACCGCGCTGGCCCTGTGGGCGGTGCCCGCGGGGGTCGCGGTGGTCGCCATCGGGCTGGTCGCCCGGCGGCGGGAACCGGCGGGCGCGCCGCCTCCGGCACGCCGGGGCGGGGGGATCCTGCGCGACCCCGTCGCGCTCGCCGTCACCGGGTACTTCGGGCTCCAGTCGCTGGGCTTCTACGCGATGCTGACCTGGCTGCCCGCCGTCCTCGCCGACGACGCCGGGGTCTCCCCCGTCGCCGCGGGCGGGCTGGTCGCCGTCGGGGCGGCGCTGACCGGCCCGGCGGCCCTCGTCGTCCCGCCCCTCGCGGTGCGCCGTCCCGGGCAGGTGCCCTGGGTCGTCGGCTTCGCCGTCCCGACCGCGGTGGCGCTGGGCGGGCTGCTGCTGGCGCCGTCGGCGGCGCCCGCGCTGTGGGCGCTGCTCTACGGGATCGGCACCGGGGGGTGCCTGCCGGTCGCGATGACGCTGGTGCTGCGGCGCACCCGGGACGTCGAGCAGACCGGCCGGCTCTCGGCGGCGGCGCAGACCGTCGGGTACCTGCTGGCCGCCACCGGCCCGCTGGCCGTGGGCCTGCTGCACGACGTCACCGGCGGGTGGCGCACCGGCCTGGTGCTGCTGCTCGTGCTCCTGGCGCTGCAGGTCGCCGTCGGCGTCGCGGCCGCCCGCCCGCGGCTGGTGCGCGAGCGGCCGGCCGCGGCGAGGGGTCAGAAGGGGTAGGCCGGCAGGTCCCCGCGCACCGTGACCCACTGCGTCTCGGTGAAGGCCTCGATGTTGGCCTGCGGCCCGCCGTGCCGAGAGCCGGTGCCCGACGCCCCCACGCCGCCGAAGGGCGCCACCGCCTCGTCGTTGACCGTCTGGTCGTTGATGTGCACCAGCCCCGACGGGATCCGCTCGGCCAGCTGCAGCCCGGCGTAGACGTCGCGGGTGAGGATGCCCAGCGAGAGGCCGTACTCGGTGCCCGACGCCAGCCCGATCACCTCCTCCAGCGAGGAGAACGGGGTCACCGGGGCGACCGGGCCGAAGATCTCCTCCTGGTAGGCCGGGTGGTCGATCGTCACGTCCCCGAGGACGGTCGGCCGGTAGAAGAGCCCGTCGAACTCCCCGCCGGTGCGCACCGAGGCCCCGGCGGAGACCGACGCGGTGACCAGCCCGTGCACCCGGTCGCGCTGCCCGGCGTCGATGAGCGGCCCCATCGCCACCTGCTCCCGGAAGGGGTCGCCGACCGGCAGCTTCGCCACCTTCTCGGTGAGCACCTGGGTGTACTCCTCGGCGATCGACTCGTGCACCAGGTGGCGCGAGGTCGCCATGCAGATCTGGCCCTGGTGGGAGAACGTCCCCCAGGCGCCCACCGACGCCGCCGCCGTCACGTCGACGTCGGGGAGGACGACGAGCGCCGAGTTGCCGCCGAGCTCCAGGTGCGCCCGCTTGAGGTGCTGCCCGGCCAGCGCGCCGACCGCGCGCCCGGCCCGCGTCGAGCCGGTGAAGGCGATGACGCGGACGGCGGGCGCCGTCACCAGCGCCTCGCCGACGTCCGCCCCGCCCGGCAGCACCTGCAGCACGCCCGCGGGCAACCCGGCCTCCTCGAAGACGCGGGCGAACATCGCGCCACCCGAGATGGCGGTGCGCGGGTCGGGCTTGAGGACGACGGCGTTGCCCAGCGCCAGCGCCGGCGCGATCGCGCGGATGGCGAGGATCGTCGGCACGTTGAACGGCGCGATCACCCCCACCACACCGGCCGGCACCCGCCGGGCGAACGACAGCCGCGGCGAGCCGGTGCGCAGCAGCTCGCCGTAGGGGTGCGAGGGCAGCGCGGAGGCCTCGTAGCACTCCTGCGCGCTGGTGTGCACCTGGAAGTCGCCGAAGGGCTGGATCGCGCCGGACTCGCGGGCCAGCCAGCCCCTGATCTCCTCGGCGTGCTCCTCGAGCACCTGGCCGGCCCGGCGCAGCACCCGGGCGCGCTCCTCGAAGGGCGCCGCGGCCCAGTCCCGCTGCGCGGCCGCGGCCCGGGCGGCGGCGGCCTCGACGTCGGCCGGCGTGGCCTTGCCGACCGGCGCGATGACCTGACCGGTGGCGGGCTCGACCGCGTCGTACGTGCCGCCGGAGCCGTCGGTCCAGGCGCCGGTCCAGACCTTGCCGTGCCATGCGCCGCTGCCGAGCAGGGCGCCGTCCTCGTGCTGTGCCATGGGGTCCTCTCAGTCGTCGGGGGTGCCGCGGAGCTCGGCCAATACGCTCTCCGCGACCTTGAAGGCGTGGTTGGCCGCCGGCACGCCGGCGTAGACCGCCGCGTGCTGGAGGACCTCGGCGATGTCGGCCTCGGTCAGGCCGTTGGTCACCGCGGCGCGCACGTGCAGCGCGAACTCGTCCCAGTGCCGCAGCGCGACGGTGATCGACAGGGTGGCGATGCTGCGCTCGCGACGGGTCAGGCCCGGGCGCTGCCAGACGTCGCCCCAGGCCACCCGGGTGATGAAGTCCTGGAAGCCCGCGGTGAGGGACGTCGTCGCGGCCATCGCGCGGTCGACGTGCGCGTCCCCGAGCACCTCGCGCCGGGTGCGCATGCCCGCGGCGCGACGCTCCTCGTCGGTGGTGGGCAGGTCCTCCGCAGCGCCGCTCACCGGCCGGCCCCGTCGAGGTGGGCGAGCAGGGCTCCGGTGACCTCGGGCGTGCGCTCGAGGTTGGCCAGGTGCGCCGCGGGACTCACCGAGAGGAGCTCGGCGCCGGCGATCCCGGCGGCGATGGCCTCCTGGTGCGCCGGCGGCAGCGCCGGGTCCTCGGCGCCGGAGACGACGAGGGTCGGCGCGGTGATGCGGGCCAGGTCCGCGCGCAGGTCCATCCCGGCGACGACCTCGCAGCAGGCGGCGTACCCCTCGTCGTCGGCCGCGGCGATCATCGCCTCGAGCCGGGCGACCAGGTCGGGGTGGTCCGCCGCGTACGGCGGGGTGAGCCAGCGGCTCACGACCGTGGCCGCCAGCGGCGCCGTCCCGCCGGAGCGCGCGGCCGCCGCCCGGTCGAGGAAGCCCTGCGGATCGGCCTTCGCCGAGCTGCACAGGACCGCCAGCCGCGACACCCGCGCCGGCTCGCGCGCGGCCAGCCGCAGCGCCGTCATGCCGCCCAGCGACAGCCCGACGACGTGCGCCCGCGCGGCGCCGACGCGGTCCAGCAGCGCGACGAGGTCGTCCACCAGGTCGTCGAGGGTGTAGGGCCCGGCCGGCGCCGGCGACTCCCCGTGCCCCCGGGTGTCGTAGGTGACCACGCGGTAGCGCTCGGCCAGCGCCGGCACCTGCGGGTCCCACATGGCCCGCGTGGCTCCCAGCGAGTTGGAGAGGACGACGACCGGCGCGCCGGCCGGCCCGTCCTCGGTGTGGGCGACCTCGACCGCGCTCATGCCTCTCCCTCCGCCAGCCGCGCGTGCTCGGCGAGCGCGGCGTCCACCTGGGCCCCGGCCTCCCCGACGTCCGGCACCGCGGCGGCGAGCACGGCCGCGGGGTCGACGTCGGTCCGGCCGGCGACGACCTCCGCCAGCGGCCGCCCGGTCGCCCGCGCCTCGCGGGTCGCCGCCGCGGCCGCGTCGTGCGCCGCCGACCGGCCCAGCGACGGCGTCAGCGCCTCGGCGAGCGCGGCGGCCAGCGGCCCCTCCCCGGCGGCGGCCACCGTCGCGGCCATCCGGCCGGTGTCCACGCGCAGCGACGCCAGCGACTCGGCCAGCCACGACGCGGCCGACCCGGCGGTGACCAGCAGGTCGGCCAGCGTGGGCCACTCCGCGTGCCAGGCGCCGGCGGCCCGCTCGTGCTCCTGCTCCATCGCCGCGAGCAGCGTCGCCACCAGCCCCGGCGCCCGGCGCGCGCAGGCCCGGGCGGAGATCGCGGCGACCGGGTTGTGCTTGTGCGGCATCGCCGACGAGCCGCCGCGGCCGGGCGCCACCTCGGCCACCTCGGCGACCTCGGACTGGGCCAGCAGGACGACGTCGACGGCGACCGTGGCCACCGCGCCGGCCGCCGCCCCCAGGGCGCCGGCCAGGTCGGCGATCGGCAGCCGCACGGTGTGCCACGGCACGGCGGTGGCGACCAGCCCCAGCTCCTCGGCCAGCGCCGCGCGGACCTGCAGCCCGGCGCCGCGGCCGGCGGCCAGCGTGCCCACGGCCCCGCCGTACTGGACCGGCAGCGAGGCGACCACCTCGGCCAGCCGCAGCCGCGCGCCGTCCAGGGCGGCCAGCCAGCCGGCGGCCTTGAGCCCGAACGTCGTCGGCAGGCCCTGCTGGAGAAGCGTGCGGCCGGCCAGCACGTCGTCGCGGTGGGTGCGGGCCAGCCCGGCCGCGGACGAGGCGGCGGCGGCCAGGTCGCCGTCCAGCGCCGAGATCGCGTCCCGGGCCATGAGCAGCAGCGCGGTGTCGACGACGTCCTGGCTGGTGGCGCCCACGTGCACCGCGACGGCGTCCCGCTCCCCCACCGCGTCGGCCAGCGCGCGCACCAGCGGCGGCACGGGGTTGCCCGCGTCGGCGGCGCGGGCGACGACGGTAGCGAGGTCCAGCCGCCCCGGCTCGGCGCAGGCGGCGGTCACGGCGTCGGCCGCGGTCGTCGGCACCAGCCCGGCGCGGGCGGCGGCGCGGGCCAGCGCCGCCTCCACCGCCAGCAGCGCCCGGAACCACGCGTCGCCGGAGACCGCGCCCGCGGCGCCGCCGCGGGCGAAGGTGCCGTCGAGGAGCCCTGTCACGCCGCCCTGCCTACCAGCCGCACCCGCACCCCGCTCAGACCGCGAAGAACACGGTCTCGGCCTCGCCCTGCAGCCGCACGTCGAAGCGGTACCCGTCGTCGGTGGGGGTGGCCAGCAGCGTGGACCGGCGGTCGGCGGGCAGGCCCCGCAGCACGGCGTCGTCCGCGTTGGCCGCCGCCTCGTCGGCGAAGTAGATCCGGGTGACCACCCGGTCGAGCAGGCCCCGGGCGAAGACGGACACGTCGACGTGCGGCGCCTGCATGCCGCCCTCGCCGTCGGGCACCGGGCCGGGCTTGAGCGTGAACACCGCGAACTCCCCGGTGAGCGTCTGGGCGCGGGCGTGGCCGCGGAAGCCGGGGTACGCGGCGGCGCCGCGCGGGTCCTCCGGCGAGGCGAAGCGGCCGTCGGGGTCGGCCTGCCAGGTCTCGACCAGCGCGTCGGGCACGACGTCGCCGGCGCCGTCGAGCACCCGGCCGCGGATCCAGAACCCGCCCGCGGTGCCCTCGGCCGCGGCCCACGGCCCGTCGGGCCAGGTCAGGCCGATGGCCAGGTAGGGACCGACGGTGGCGCTGGGGGTGGTGCCCAGCCGCAGCGGCCCGGTGAGGAAGCCCGACCCGCGCTGCCCCGACCGCGGCTGGAACGGGCCCGGCGGGTCGGCCGGCACGTCGAGGGGGTCCACGAACCGGTCGCTCACGCCACGTCCCCGTCCTCGTCGCCGTCGGACAGGGCCTCGAAGGGGGTCTGCTCGGTCCCGCGCAGCACGATGTCCCACTCGAAGGCCAGCGCCCAGTTGTCCTGGCTCCGCTCCAGGGAGAACCGGCTGATCGCGCGGTGGCGGGCCCCCGGCGGGATGGCGGTGAAGATGGGGTCCTGCCCGAACAGCGGGTCGTCGGGGAAGTACATCTGGGTGACCAGGCGCTGGGTGAACGCCCGGCCGAACAGCGAGAAGTGGATGTGCGCCGGGCGCCAGGCGTTGTGGTGGTTCCCCCACGGGTAGGCGCCGGGCTTGACGGTGAGGAACTCGTAGCGGCCCAGGTCGTCGGTGACCACCCGGCCGAGGCCGTCGAAGTGCGGGTCCAGGGGCGCCGGCCAGGTGTCGACGACGTGCCGGTAGCGGCCCGCGGCGTTGGCCTGCCACACCTCGACCAGCGCGCCGGGCACCGGCCGGCCGTCGCTGTCGAGCACCCGGCCGTGCACCAGGATCCGCTGCCCGAGCGCCTCGCCCCCGTTGCGCCAGGTGAGGTCGGCGTCGTGCGGCAGCACCCGGTCCTCGCCGAGCACCGGGCCGGTGACCTCGGTGAGCCGGTGCGGCAGGTCGACCGGCGCGCGGAGCGGGGCGCGCAGGGCGGTGCTGCGGTAGCCCGGGTAGGCCAGCGGCACGCGCCGGTCGGGGTCCTCGCGCAGGTAGCGCGGCAGGACCAGCGCGCTGTCGGACGTGCTCCGCGTCATGCTCCGACCGTAGGTGGCGGCGCCGGCCGGCGCTAAGCTCGGTCTCCCACTGGACGGAAGGAGCTCCCGTGGCCGGAGGCGCGGCGGCCCCGGGGCGGTCGGTCACCTCCCGGGCGCTGGCGGTTCTGGACGCCTTCGGGCCGGACTCCCCGCGGCTGACCCTCACCGAGATCGCGACCCGGTCGGGCACCCCGCTGTCGACCGCGCACCGGCTGGTCGCCGAGCTCGTCGCGTGGGGCGGCCTGGCCCGGCGTCCCGACGGCCGCTACGAGATCGGCCGGCGGCTGTGGGACCTCGGCCTGCTGGCCCCGGTGCAGGCCGAGCTGCGGTCGGTCGCCGCCCCCTTCCTCCTCGACGTGCACACCGCCACCCGCGACACCGTGCACCTCGCCGTCCGCGAGGGACCGGCGGCGCTCTACGTCGAGCGGATCTCCGGCCGGGAGTCGGTGCCGGTCGTCAGCCAGGTCGGCAGCCGGCTGCCGCTGCACGCGACCGGCGTCGGCAAGGTGCTGCTCGCCGCCGCACCGGACGACGTCGTCGAGCAGGTGCTGCGCTCCCCGAGCCGGCCGACCCGGCACACCGTCGTCGACCCGCGCCGGCTGCGCCGCGAGCTGGCCGACGTCCGCCGCCGGGGGTACGCCCGCACCGCGGAGGAGATGTCGCTGGGCACCCACTCGGTCGCCGTCCCCGTGCGGGTGGAGGGGACGGCGGTCGTGGCCGCGGCGCTCGGCGTCGTCGTCCCCTCGTCGCGGCGGGACGTCACCCGCCTCGCACCGGTGCTCGAGGTCGCCGCGCGCGGCATCGGCCGCCAGCTGGCACGGGTGCGCGACTTCCGCTGAGCGGGAGCGCCGGGTTCCCGGCCGGCAGGCCCGCGGTCACACTCGGCGACGTGCGCACTCAGGTGGGGATCATCGGGGCGGGGCCGGCCGGACTGCTGCTGTCGCGGCTGCTGCACCTGCAGGGCATCGACTCGGTGGTGCTGGAGAACCGCTCGCGGGAGTACGTCGAGGCCCGCATCCGCGCCGGGATCCTCGAGCAGCACACCGTCGACACGCTGACCGCCGCGGGCGTCGGCGACCGGCTGCACCGAGAGGGCCTGGAGCACGCGGGCATCCACCTGCAGTACCCCGGCACCCGGCACACCCTCGACTTCCCCGAGCTGTGCGGGCGCACCGTGTGGGTCTACGGGCAGACCGAGGTGACCAAGGACCTCATCGCCACCCAGCTCGCCGGCGGCCCGCCGCTGCTGTTCGGGGTCTCCGACGTCGTCCCCGAGGACGTCGACGGCGAGTCCCCGCGGATCCGCTTCACCGACGCCGACGGCACCCCCCGCGTGCTGGAGTGCGACGTGATCGCCGGGACGGACGGCTTCCACGGCCCGTCCCGCGCGGTCGTCGCGGCGGGGCCGGGGGGTGCGCGGGTCTGGGAGCGCACCTACCCCTACGCCTGGCTGGGCATCCTGGCCGACGCCGCACCGGCCACCGAGGAGCTCATCTACGCCTGGCACCCCGACGGCTTCGCGCTGTACTCGATGCGCTCGCCGCAGGTCTCCCGCCTGTACCTGCAGGTCGACCCGGCGGAGCGGATCGAGGACTGGTCCGACGACCGGATCTGGGAGGGGCTGGCCACCCGGTTCGCCCTCGACGGCTGGGGGATCAGCACCGGGGCGATCACCGAGAAGTCGATCCTGCCGATGCGGTCCTTCGTGAGCGCGCCGATGCGCCGCGGCCGGCTGTTCCTCGCCGGCGACGCCGCGCACATCGTGCCGCCCACCGGCGCCAAGGGCCTCAACCTCGCCGTCGCCGACGTGACGCTGCTGGCCGCCGCGCTGGTCCGTCTGCTGCAGGAGAAGCGGACCGACCTGGTCGACGCCTACTCCGACACCGCGCTGCGCCGCGTCTGGCGGTGCACGCACTTCTCCTGGTGGATGACGTCGATGCTGCACACCTCCGGGGACGACTTCGACGCCCAGCTGCAGCTGTCGCAGCTGCGGCGGGTGTGCTCCTCGGAGGCGGCCGCGCGCGAGCTCGCGGAGAACTACACCGGCCTGCCGATCGAGCGGTGAGCCGGACACCCCCGCGCACCCGCCGGCGGGGGACCGGCGGGGACACTGCTGCGGTGACCAGCGCCGGGGACGTGCCGGAGAGCGCTCCCCGGGGCCTGGTCCCGGTGCTGGTGGCCACGGTCGCCGTCGTCGCGGTGATCAGCAGCCTCGGCGCTCCGCTGGTCCCGGAGATCGCCGCCACGCACGACGTCCCGGTGCACACCGCCCAGTGGGCGCTCACCGTCACCTTCCTGGTGGGTGCGGTGGCCACGCCGGTGCTCGGCCGGCTCGGCGACGGGCCGCACCGGCGGCGGGTGGTGCTCACCGCGCTCGCCGTCGTGGTCGCCGGCAGCGCGCTGGCCGCGCTCCCGCTCGGCTTCGGCTGGCTGGTGGCCGGCCGCGCCCTGCAGGGCATGGGCCTGGGCCTGGCCCCGCTGGCCATGGCCACCGCCAGGGAGGCGCTGACCGGCGCCCGCCAGCGGGCCGCGATCGCGGCGCTGTCCATCACCGTCGTGGCCGGGGTGGGGCTGGGCTACCCGGTGGCCGGCCTGGCCGCCGAGCTGGGCGGGCTGCACGCGGCCTTCTGGTTCGGCGCCGCCGTGGCGGCGCTGGCCCTGGTGGCCGGCGCGCTGGTGCTGCCCCCGTCCCGGGCCCCCGGCGGACGCCGGATCGACCTGCCGGGCGCGCTGCTGCTCGGGACGACGCTGGCGGCCGGGCTCCTCGTGCTCAGCGAGGGCGGCGCCTGGGGCTGGACGTCGCCCGCGGTGCTCGGGCTCGCCGCCACCGCGCTGCTGGGCGCGGCCGGCTGGGCCGGCTGGGCGCTGCGCACCCCCACGCCGCTGGTCGACCTGCGGCTCGCGCGCGGCCGGTCGGCGGCGACCGCCCACCTGGCCTCCCTGCTCGTCGGGCTGACCAACTACCTGCTGCTGTCGTCGGCCACCGTGTTCGCGCAGACGCCCACCGCCTCCGGCTACGGCTTCGGCGCCTCGGTCGTCACCGCGGGACTGGTCCTGGTGCCCTTCTCGCTGGCCAGCGTGGCGGCCAGCCGCGCCGCGCGGGCGCTCAGCGACCGGTCCGGGCCGCACGTCGCCGTGCCCGTCGGCGCCCTGCTGCTCGCCGCCGGGCTGGGGCTCTACGCGCTCACGCCGTCGAGCCTGTGGACGCTGGGCGCGGTGATGGCGGTCGCCGGGCTCGGCACCGGAGCGGTGTTCGCCCTGCTGCCGGCGCTGGTCGTCTCCGCCGTCCCGCCGCAGGAGACGGGCAGCGCCATGAGCCTCAACCAGGTGCTGCGCTACGTCGGCTTCGCCACCGGGAGCGCGGGAACCGCCGCCGTGCTCGACGCGGCGGCCACGCCGGGCGGCGCGCCCGCCCCGTGGGCCTTCACCGCACTGGGCCTGGCCGGGCTGGGGGTGGGGGTGCTGACCGCGCTGGTCACCTGGGCGCTGCCGCCGCGGCGCGGCGTCCCGGGCGGCCGCCCGCCGGCCTCGCCCGCGCTCAGCGGCCGGCGTCGAGCAGGGTGAGGACGGCGTCGGCGGTGCCCGGCGCCAGCGGGAGGTGCGGCAGCACGCCGGCGACCTCGTCGGGCTCGATGCCCTCGGCGAGCAGCAGGGCGAGCAGCCGGCCGGCCTCGGCGGGCACCACCGGAGCGGCGGGCCCGCCGCCGGCGAGCGCGGCCCGGGCCAGGAAGACCGCCCCGGAGGCCGCCGGGTCCTCGGCCGGCGCGGCCGGGGCCGGCGGGGCGGCCGCCTCGCGGGTGAGCGCCTCGGCGCGGCGGACCAGCGACAGCGGCAGCCCCTCGGCCTCCACCTGCAGCAGCGGGACCCCGCCGAGGGCGGCCAGGACCAGGTGCTCGGCGTCGGTGCGCACCGGCACCTCCCACTCCCCCGCGGCGACCACGGCGGGCAGGTCGCTCCCGTCCTCCCCCAGGTCCTCCAGCAGGTCGCGCCACTCGGCGGGACGGGTGGCGCGGGCGCGCTCGGCGGCCAGCACGCAGGTGTGCAGCGCGAAGGGCTCGATGACCTCCCGGTCGAACCGGTCGGCGAGGAGGACGCCGTCGGGGCCGACGGCGTTCAGCGCGTCGGCGAAGCTGCCCGGGCGGGCGTCGCCGAGGTCGAGGCGGCCGTCCTCCTCACCGCTGAGCTTCTGACCGGTCGCGGCCAGGTCCCCCATCGTGCCGCCGGCCTCCACCAGCCGCCCGCGGCGGCGCAGGTACGCGGGGCGGTCGGACAGGCCCACCGACCAGGCGCACGCCTCGGCGATGAGCGCACCGGTCCGCTCGCGCAGGACGCTCCGGCACAGCAGTCCCATCCAGTCGACGTCGAACACGTCCTCCAGCGTGCCCCGCCCCCGGCCGCGGCCCTCCTCCTCGGAGCGGCCGGGCCGGTCCGTGCTACCGACGAGTAACAGATGTGGGATCGTCGTCGTCACCACGCACGAGAGGGCGTCGGCTCCGTCGGCCGGCGTCAGGAGAGAGGTCCGATGCGGTTGCAGCTGTCCCCGGAGCTCGAGGCGTTCCGGGAGGAGATGCGCACCTTCTTCACCACGCAGGTGCCCCAGGAGATCCGGGACACCGTCGCCGCCCGCCGCCACCTGGGCAAGGACGACTACGTCCGCGCGCAGCGGGCGCTGAACGCCGCCGGCCTGGCCGTGCCGCACTGGCCGGTCGAGTGGGGCGGCAAGGACTGGACGCCGCTGCAGCGCCACATCTGGCGCGAGGAGATGCAGCTGGCCTGCGTCCCCGAGCCGCTGGCGTTCAACACGAGCATGATCGGCCCGGTGCTGGCGCAGTTCGGCAGCCAGGAGCAGAAGGAGCGCTTCCTTCCGGAGACCGCCAACCTCGACATCTGGTGGTGCCAGGGCTTCTCCGAGCCCGATG
The DNA here is from genome assembly GCF_046233715.1 of Trujillonella humicola. NCBI lineage: Bacteria > Bacillati > Actinomycetota > Actinomycetes > Geodermatophilales > Geodermatophilaceae > Trujillonella > Trujillonella humicola. Next base: position 57,203 of record NZ_JBJNRJ010000019.1, read on the forward strand.
CCGGCTCCGACCTCGCGTCGCTGCGCACCACCGCCGTCCGGGACGGCGACGACTGGATCGTCAACGGCCAGAAGACGTGGACCACCCTCGGTCAGTACGCCGACTGGATCTTCTGCCTGTGCCGGACCGACCCGACCGCGGAGAAGAAGCAGCGCGGCATCTCGATGCTGCTGTTCCCGATGGACACCCCCGGGGTGACGCTGCGGCCGATCGAGCTGCTCGACGGCGGGCACGAGGTCAACGAGGTCTTCTTCGAGGACGTGCGCGTCCCCGCCGAGAACCTGGTCGGCGAGGAGAACCAGGGCTGGACGATGGCGAAGTTCCTGCTCGGCAACGAGCGGGTCGGCATCGCCCGGGTCGGCACCACCAAGCACTACCTGAAGCTGGCCAAGGAGCTGGCCCGCGAGGTGACCGTCGGCGGCCGCACGCTGCTCGACGACCCCCGGATGGCCGGGCGCATCGCCGAGACGGAGAACGAGCTGCTCGCCCTCGAGCTGACCGCGCTGCGCGTGGTCGCGAACTCCGCCGACGGCAAGCCGCACCCGGCGTCGTCGGTGCTCAAGCTCCGGGGGTCGGAGCTGCAGCAGGCCGCCACCGAGCTGCTGGTCGACATCGCCGGCCCGCTCTCGCTGGCCTCGTTCGCCGACGGCGGCTCCGAGGTGCCCGACTGGGCCCGCGTGGCCACGCCGGAGTACCTGAACTACCGCAAGGTCTCCATCTACGGAGGCTCCAACGAGGTGCAGCGCACCATCATCGCCGGCACGATCCTGGGGCTCTGACGAGATGAACTTCGAGTTCGACAGCGAGCAGAACGACCTGCGCGACGCCGTCCGCGGCCTGCTGGAGCGCGCCTACGGCGACGCCGAGCAGCGCCGCCAGGTCACCAGGAACGATCCCGGCTTCGACGAGAAGACCTGGGGCCAGCTGGCCGAGATGGGCATGCTCGGGCTGCCGTTCGCCGAGTCCGACGGCGGCATGGGCGCCGGCCCGATCGAGGTGGCGATCGTCGCCGAGCAGATCGGCCGGGTGCTGGCGCCCGAGCCGTTCGTCGAGGCCGTCGTGCTGGCCGGCGGCCTGGTCGCCGCCGTCGGCACCGCCGAGCAGCGCGCCGAGCTGCTGACCCCGCTCAGCGAGGGCAGCAGCGTCCTGGCCTTCGCCCACGCCGAGCCGCGCACCCGGTGGAGCGCCGCGGCGCAGGGCGTGACCGCGACGCGGGACGGCGACTCCTGGACGCTGACCGGGGTCAAGGAGCCGGTGCTGAACGGCGCCCGCGCCGACGTCCTCGTGGTCAGCGCGGTCACCGACGGCGGCACCGCGCTGTTCGTGGTCGGCGGGGACGCCTCCGGGCTGACCCGCACCGGCTACCGCACCCACGACGGCGGCCGCGCGGCCAACGTCACCTTCGCCTCGACCCCGGCCCGGCTGCTGGGTGAGGGCACCGCGGACCGCACCGCCGACATCGGGAAGGCCTTCGCGCTGGCGCGGATCGCCTACGCCAACGAGGCGGTCGGCGCGATGGAGACCGCGCTGCGCACCACGGCGGAGTACCTGACGCAGCGCAAGCAGTTCGGGGTGACGCTGAACAAGTTCCAGGCGCTCACCTTCCGCGCCGCGGACATGTACGTGTCCCTGGAGCTGGCCCGCAGCACCGCGCTGTGGGCGAGCATGGTCGCCGACGCCGGCGGGGACGTCGTCGCCGCGGCCGACCGTGCCCGGCTGCAGACCAGCCGCGCCGGCCGGCACATCGGCGAGGAGGCCATCCAGCTGCACGGCGGCATCGGCGTGACCGCGGAGTACAAGGTCGGCCACTACACCAGCCGGCTCACCGCCATCGACCACGTGCTGGGCGACGGCGACTGGGCGCTGGACCGGCTGGCCGCGACCGTGGGCGACCACGCGACGGTCGACCCGCTGGGCGAGCCCTACGCCCCCGGCGCCGGCGGCCCCTCCCGGGCCCCCCGCCACCTCCCCCGCCACCTCCTCTTCGCCACCCGCGCCATCGGCTGCGGGTGGAGC